>NZ_JBAHZY010000138.1:0-17344 GCF_037132775.1 Psychrilyobacter sp. | reverse complement strand
ATATTCTCTAATTAGCTCTTTTCGTGCTAATTCATCAGGGGATAAATCTTTTCTTCTTTTTCTCATAAAAAAACCTCCAAATTAATGTAATTGTAGTTTACACTAATTTGGAGGTTTACACAAAATATGAGACAGACCCCTTTAAGACTTTGTTTTCAATGGACGCAAGCCATCTTTACTTACTTTTTTCTCTTCTTAAAAAACATATTTCCCCAAGAAATTGACATGGCTACTTCCTAGAGGACTAACTCTTTTGTATTGCTTCTCATCAAACCATTATTCTGTTCTCACGGTTTGATATATTTTTTCCTGTTGATTTATCTGCAAATGTTTTATGAACTCCATATTTTTCTAATACATTAGTCTGTATTTCTAAATTTTGATCTGTAGTTGAAACTCTTGCATATCCAAACTTCATAAAATAACCTCCGCAACCCATATTTTTGACACATAGATTTTGATAATAGTTTTAGTAATAGTTTTGCTGATACTTATGAGACTATTCTCTTTATAAATTGGTTTCAAAACTACCTTTAAATTTTAAAATTCAAAAATTATAGTTTATGAGAAAATGGATAACATCAGCTAAACTGAGATCGTCCATTAAAATTAGTATATATCTGAATTGAAATTATGGGACAATTTTCCAATGTGGGGTTTTCGGGAAAAAAAACGGAGAGTGGCCTAAAGAAGAAAAACTTAAAAAGTGACACCAGACAAATATCTGCCTGATGTCACTTTTTATTTTATGTCCAGTTGATAGCTACCCCTACCACAATAGAGATCGACCCTATGATTACCCAAATAAGAAATATTGGAGTTACAAATTTAAGCCATTTTTCATACGGTATCTTAGCTACTCCCAATACAGCCATTAAAACTCCTGAAGTTGGGATTATTATATTTGAAAAACCATCCCCATATTGGTATGCAGAAACAGCTATCTGTTTGCTTACATTTACCACCTCAGCCATAGGTGTCATTAATGGCATTACTATCATGGCCTGGCCTGAACCTGATGGTACAATAAAGTTGAAAAGCAGATTAGCAAAAAACATTCCCACAGCAGATATAGTTGAAGGTAGGTACATTAATGGAATTGTTATATAGTGAATTATTGTATGAATTACATTACCATCTGTTAACACTATTGTTATTGCTCTAGCAAATCCGATAATTAGGGCACCATAAACCATACTCTGAGCTCCTTTTATGAATGATTTTGACATATCATCTGGGTGGCTTCCAGATACCAGTCCACTCAAAATTGCCATAACCATCATTACCCCACTCAGATGACTCATTCCCCATTTATATTCATATGAACCATAGACATAGATAGCAAATCCTATTGTCATGATGATGAAAACAATCATATGCTTTACCTTAAACTCACCTTTTTCTTCTTTGGTACTATCTACCTCCCAATCTATATTATCCAAAACACTTTTTTTATTATCTGTTTCCACACGCTTAGCATACCTATAGACATAGATTATCGTGGATATCAGTATCGCTATACTAACCACCATTCTGAGCCCAAAACCTGACATTGGTTCTAAACCTGCTATCGACTGAGCTATAAGAGTATTAAAGGGACCCATTGGTGTTGTGGCAAAACCTGCATATGCTCCCAGGTACATCATCGCTGCTCCCACCACAGGGTCTAATTTCAACTTCTTAGCCACAGCAACTCCTATGGGTATAAAAGCTATGGATGAGTTCACCACTACCCCTAAAAGACCCAATATGTACATTATTACCATAACTACTGGAATTACCATTAGAGCTTTTTTCTCCAACTTGTCTATTGTTGTTCCTATGGCTAAATCAAGGGATTTCGTATCATTTATCACCTGAAAGAAGCCACCTACCATGAAAACCTGAAATATTACTTCAGCACTTTTTTTGAGACCTGTAGGAACCGATAATAAAAATTCTACAATACCTACCGGAGACTTTTCCACCATATGAAATGAAGTGGGGTCAATCATCCTTCCTCCTGGTACTAAGTCATATATTCCTGCAGGAATAAGGTATGTTAACGCTGTAGAAATTAAAATAAATATCATTATCAATGTGTATGTATGTGGTATCGCACTTCTCTTTATTTTATCCATCTCTCCTCCTTTTTTTATCCTAAACGACTAATAACTATCTTTTTTAAAATTTCTTTTCCATCTATTAATGCTTTTTTATCAAAGGTCATATCAGGATCGTGTAGTCCTGGTTTTAAATCTGCTCCAAGTCCTACATAAGCTGTTTTTATCCCTAAAACTTTATTGTAAAAATGGAAATCCTCCCCTCCTGAGGTCATCTGTGGGTCATCACATTCTCCTAAAACCTCCGTTATTGATCTTCTTGCTACTTCTATAAGTTCATCACTGTACTCTGCTGCAGGAATACCTGAAACTTCCATTCCCTCTACCTTGGCTCCCACAGATTCCACACCAAAACTTATAGCACTTTTACATTTTTCAAGGAGTTCTTCCATGAGATCATTGTCCTCAGCTCTCAGATCAAATGCCATCTCTACACGATCTGGTATTGTATTAAGAGCATTCCCTCCTGTCTCTATCTTTGTAACTTTCACAGAAAAACTTTTGCCAGGGTCCATCTTTATAGCATTGACACTATTTATTGCTATTACTGCTGCCTCAGCTGCATTTACTCCCATATGCGGCCTTGCTGCATGGCTCACTCTTCCCTTTACTTTCACCTCGATATTGTAGGATGAATTATGGATCAGTCCACAGGTTGCCCTTCCCAGGGGTTTTTCGTTAAATGGTCTGAGGTGTATTCCAAACATCTCATCCACCCCACTCAATTTTCCCGTCTCAATCATAGCAAGAGCTCCACTCCCTAGCTCCTCTGCAGGCTGGAAAACACCATAAAATGTACCTTTTTTTATACCATTTTCCATTATCTCTTTACAGGCAGCCAGCACCATAGATGAATTCGCATCATGACCACAAGCGTGCCTTCTGACAATCTCTCCCTCTATTGTAAACTCAAGAGCATCCATATCTGCTCTTAGAGCCACAGCTGGTCCCTCTACCCCACTACTATAAGAGGCTATAATCCCTGTGCCTCCCACTCCTCTTTCTACTTTCATCCCAATTTTTTCCAATTCATTTCCAATAAATTCTGAAGTTTCATCTTCACAAAATCCGCTTTCAGGAATGGAGTGTAACAAATCAAAACTTTTAAAAACATAATTTTCCATAAACATCCTCCTATTATTTTTCTATAAAATAAAAAATCTGACAACTACCACTTCGTTAAACAGAGTGGTAGTTAAGATTAATGTTAAACACAAAATTATTTTTTTCATAAATAATCCTCCTTAAAAAATAATTAAATAAATTTCCTTACACAAGTATATATATATATAAGGAAAATCCTTCAATAATTAATAAAATATTTTAATTAAAAGAGAAACACTTAAAATTGAAAGTTCCATAATATTCATTTTAGAACTTTCGTAAATAGATCTAATAAAATCAAGGCTCTTTCGAGAGTTTTTTTTATTTTTCTTCTCTTAAAAAAATGACTTCTTTAAAATTTCGAGTGAAACTTAAAATAAAATGAAAAAGGAGGAAAATAATGAAAAAAATATTATTAATCTTATTGATTAGTTTTAGCTTAATGAGTTATGGTAAATCAATTAATGGGTATCAATTACAAAACAAAAATGGGGTTTATTATGAAATAGATCAAGGAATTCCATACACAGGAGAAACTATTGTCTATTACGAAAATGGAAAAATTCAAGTTAAAGAGAATTATAAAGATGGGGAACAGATTCACTGATTTCATAAATAAAAGTTCCCTAATATTCTTTTTGGAACATTCTAAGTAGTTTTCATCCTTTTAGAAATTAAATATTTTTATCATTTTTTTTAACAGCATTCTTCTGTTATTCTCATTTTTTATACCTCTATTAAATTTAATTAAGATTCATTATAGCTTTTTATTTTCAAAAAGTCAATTATAAATAAAATAATCAATGAAAAAAAAGATTGACCTCAACTCCAGTAGGATACATAGTGGAGAGTCACTAAATATATATCACCCAAGATCTATATAAGTAAATCAAATAAATTTATGATATAATACTAAAGAAATCGATAGTGTATTTATATATGTAACTTAGAGGTTAAAAACGGCACTTACTACGGTACTTAAAGCCTCTAATAAATATTGTTATTATTTAGTAGGGGGAAAGAATGGTTTTCACTGAGGAACCACGACCCTTACAATATTAGTTAAAATGTATTTTAATGTTAGTTTTTACTTAATTGTGGAATTTTTATATTTAATATCCTAAAAGGACAAAGAGATTAAACTAAATCTATTTGTCCTTTTTTATTTGTGATGAAGAGGTTTTTGGGTTTAATAGCTCTAGATTGGTGGCAAAGAAAAGTCAGATTCTACCCGATGTGGGCATCACCAATATACTATTAGTTTACTATTATAAACATAGAATATTGTGATAGTCAGACCTTAGTCAGGCTCAAAAAAATATTTTCTTAGTGCATCTCTTTATCTCAGTTTCTCAAAGTTCTATGTTTATGAAATAAACTAATAGTTCTTTGGTGATAACCCTAGTGGTTGCTTAGTGCTGAATGTTTTTTTTAAATCACTGTAATTTTTAGGTAAAATAAGGGTATTTTCAACCCCCTTTAGGGTAATGAGTGGCCTTAGCCATTTATCACACCTCTATCCCAACAGTACCGATGGTTTTGAGCCCTTCATATTTAATGCATTTCAATGCTAGGGGTACAATCACAAGGGGAAGTTTTTAGGAGAGCGCAGGAGGGAAATGAGGAGGTATTTAGTGAAATTCGAAGAAATAGGCTACCTAATTCAAACCCACCTACCCCATCTTGGGGGTGGGTGGTGAATAGTATCATATATGAATATTACTCTTAAATTTTTTTTTACTTGTCTTAATTGCTCCCACTATACTTTTCGACCTGTTACCTGTAAATCTAATTCATATATACTGTCTATTTTTTTCCCTAAAAAATGCTCAGCAAAGACAGTGAAATTTTTACTATTTCCACTAACTATAAATTCAACCTTTGGATCGGTATTAGTTAAATTTTTTGGCTTAATCATCGAAAGTTCTTTCAACAGTTCTTTTGCAGTTTCATTAGCAGGATTGACTATATTTTTTTTGAAATATTTAGCTATATTATTCTCTACAATGGGATAGTGGGTACAACCTAAAATAAGGGTATCTATTTCATCAGAAATTTGTTCTACGTACAGTTTGATTATTTCATCGGTTAAATAATTCCCATAATGTTCCTCCCATCCATTTTCTATCATTGGGCAGATAAGTTTGCATCCTTTTTCAGTTAAAGTGTGAGCTTTAGTAGCTATTACATCAAATACATTTTTATATGCTCCCATTTTAGCGCTTGCAGGAGTTAGTATTACACCTATATTCTTATTTTGTGTAACTTTTAGTGCTGCTCTTATTCCAGGTTCTATTACACCTATGACAGGGATGGGAAATTTGTTTTTCATCATTTTTATCGATGCTGCAGTGGCTGTATTACAGGCTATCACTATGATATCAACTTCATTTTCATAAAGAAATTTTCCTATGTTTAAACAAAGTTCTCTAATTTCTATTTCTGTTTTATCTCCATAGGGAGCATTTCCATTGTCTCCATAGTAAATTATATGACTTGAAGGAACTATTCTTTGAATCTCTTTGAGGACAGTTAAGCCCCCTACCCCTGAATCAAACATACCAATCTTATACATTTTTACCTCCATTGTATGATAATAGCTTTATAAAAATTGTTGTTCCATATTTAGAAAATATATAGACAAAACTATTTTAAATATTATATTTAATTTTTTCCTTATACCTTCTCAGTGCATCCTTATAAGCTATAATAAATGCTTTTTTTGAGGCTCCAAAATATAAATCGTTAATTTTTTCAATGATTTTTTTTTCATTTGTGATTTTCTCTCCTACAAACAGACACTTTAAAAAATTTTTAGTTATCTCCAAAACTAAAGATCCCTCTACTTCTAAAATTTCCTCTGTGTTAGGGTCTATTATCATTCCTAAAGCAAATATTCCATATATTTTTGTTATAGCTGATTTTTCATGTGCCTTTCCATACCCTGATACGTATACATTTTTTTTCTTCAATTTATCCCCCTTATTTTTCAAAAAAAAAATCAGACTACTCCCTTGAAGAAGTAAATCTGACTCGAATAACTTAATAACTTCGTATATTCTAAGATATCTTACTTTTTTATAATAGATATAAAATTTTTAACATTTTATGACGTTTTATGACGTTTTGGTCCACTTATGATTAATAATAGTTTAAATTTATAATTTTGTCAACCTTTTAAATTTAATAATAAAAGCAGAAAAAAGTAGATGTTATTTTAGAACCATAGAGATCTGTGTCATCTGCTACAAAAAAAGTTCTTAGAATAAATATTCTAAGAACTTTATAAATTTTTTGAAATTAAAATTTTGGTAAGGCTAAATTGTTTTACGTATATTATATTCTTTCATCTTTACCTTCGTTTTCAATTTTTTGCTTCTTCTCTATATCCTTTAAATAGTATTTGCCAGGTGTGGTAAAGAATTCTTTAGTAAGAGTAACAACTTCACCACTAAGACGAGTTATCGTATACATATTAGGTATGATGATTAATGCCAATAAAAGATCTAAGAATTGCCAAAGCAATCTTGCTCCTCCTATAGCTCCTATAATGATAGATCCAAGGTATACATATCTCATAATCTTTGAGAATTTAAGACCAAAAAGAAATTCTGCCTGCTTCTCTCCGTAGAATATAATAACTATTATTGTTGAAAGTACAAAGAATAACAGTGATATTGTAACCATGTATCCTCCAAAAGCTCCAAAGTAATGGGTAAAGGCTGCAGCTGGAAGTCCCGACGGATTGTCAAGGGCACCAGGAGCATTCCATAGACCAGATGAAAGAATTACAAAGGCCGTAGCACTACAGATTACTAGAGTATCGATAATTATTTCAAATATTGTCCATAGTCCCTGTCTTACAGGATGATCATTTACTGCTGCTACATGGGCTATTGGTGCTGTACCCATACCAGCTTCATTAGAATATACTCCTCTAGCTACTCCCCAACGTACTGTAGCGGCTATAGCTGAACCGGCAAATCCACCAACTGCTGCCATAGGTGTAAATGCATAGGTAAATATTAGAAATAATACTCCAGGGATCTTATCTATATTCATTAATAGAATAATTACAGATGCCAGGATATAAACCCCTGCCATAAGAGGTACCAGCTTTTCTGTTACTTTTCCTATTCTCTTAATTCCTCCAATAACAACAACTGAAACTAGAATAAGAAGTAGTCCTCCTGTTATTGCAGGTGAAATGTTGAAAGATTCTTTGGCTGAAGCTGTGATAGAGTTAGACTGTACCATCACACTTGGTATGATTTCAAGCATAAGGAAGAATGAGAATAAAGTTCCTAGCCACTTCATATTCAGACCTTTTGTCATATAGGACATAGGTCCCCCTACATACTCTCCTTCGGAATTTTTCTCTCTGTATTTGTATCCTAAAACTACTTCGGAAAACTTTGCAGCCATTCCAAGGATCGCCATAATCCACATCCAAAATATAGCACCAGGACCTCCAAATATTATAGCAGCAGGAACTCCTATAATATTTGAAGCTCCCACTGTGGAAGCAAGTGCTGCTGTAACTGCCTGAAAGGGAGATACCGTACCCTCTCCGTCTTCTGGTTTACTTAGCATCTTTCCAAATGTTTGCTTCATAATATATGGTGCATATCTGATCTGAAAAAATCCCAATCGAATCGATAGAAATATTCCTCCAAAACTCAATAAAATCAACATGGGAAGTCCCCAAATCCAACCGGTTAGACTACTTATAATTGCTAAAAAACTATCCATAAATTACATCAACCTCCTAATAAATAACGATATTACACTCTGAAAACTAAATTTTATCCTTTGAGGATATTGTTAACAGTTTCATAAACAAACTTTGGTGCCACATCAAAGGAATATTTTTTTTCTAATCTTTCAGTGTACTGGTGGGCATCCTTACCAAATGGACCTATGTTTACAACTGGTAAATTTAGTTTTTGCATATCCTTTAATAGGAAGATCATACTTACTTCCAAAGGCAGGCATATTAAGAGTCAATGTGTTTAAAACTTCTTCGTCTTGAGGTGCCGAAACAAAACTTAGATCTGAGATGTAAGGATAGAATTTTTTATTTATAACATTGTATCCGTGATCATGGCTATCTATTGCTTTAGAAACAGATTCTAAAAGTAATCTTTCCTTGTGATTTGATCCATTAATATAGATATGTGGATAGTATGGCGGTGAATAATATAAGATTACTACTGGATCCTTATCCGACCAGAGAGCATGTACTTTTTCAACAACCTTCAAACCAAAATCTCTCTCATCTATCTCTTCTTTCCCTAGAAGCTCATTCTTATATTCTTCCACGGCTACTTCCAGTTTCTCTCCCATCTCTGCATGAACCAACTTATATAATTCTTCATAAGTTAATACTCTTGGAACCCATGGAAGTTTCGTATGAGGGAAGTTGCTGGCTGCACAAGACTTCACATATCTTTCATTAAGAAGTTCTACTACCTCTTCAAATGCCCCTCCGCAGCTCCCTTCATCTTCTCAAGTACCATATCAGGTGTACTTACATGGGTAGCGTAGTTAAAATAAAGATTGGCGGTTTTTGCAATCTGTACAGAATACTCCTCTTTTAAATCTCTGTTTCTGAGAGTGATTGGCGGCAGGGATACCTCTTTGTCCACGATATCTGAATACTCTATATTTTTATCTATCTCAGTTATGATAGCACTCGTAATTAAGTTTGGATCAAGTCCCTTATACGGCTGGCCAACATGTGTTTCTTTTCCTACCACATAGAAAGAAGGCATTAATTTTCCTACCGTTCCTACATATATATTTTTTTGCTCATCATTTTCATAACGAGGAGACATGTAGTCAGTATCCACTACTGCCTGATATTCAAACCCATGTTCTTCCTGAAGTTTTACAAGTTCTGGAACAAATGCCAACATTCCTCCTAAACTTTCTTCCTCATCTCCAACTGCTGCAAAGACAAGGTTTCCTTCAAATTCAGAAATATTCTCTGTAATATCTTCCATTATTGTCATAATAGTGGCAACTCCACACTTCATGTCAAATATTCCTCTACCAAAAAGCCAGTTTCCTGAATCGAGATTCTCTCTTACATCCGCTGGAAGCTTTAACTCCTTAAGCTTTTTTGCAAGTTCATATGGTTTTGTGGCATACTCTTCAAAACCACTATAGTCACTAATTCCAACAGTATCTGAATGTCCGATTAAAACTACAGTTTTATCACTGGGAGTTTTTTCTCCCTTAACTATAGCAACTACATTTTTTCGACCTAAGGTATCATTTTTAAAATCTAAATGGCTTAAAAGATTCGGATTTTTCTTATAATATGGCATATCAGCAAAGACTTCATATATCTTGTTACTGGCATCTATCTCCCCGCTTGTTCCTACAACACTTAGTATATTTGTCAATTCGATGGTTAACTTCTCAATTTTTTTCGATAACGTTAAATCCCTATTTGTTCCTAAAACACTAAGTACATTTGTTGAGTCGACTTTTAAATTCTCAATTTTTCCCTCTAACATTAAATTCCCCCTTTAAAATTTAGGTTTAGAAAAAACTTTTATATGGATAATTGCTAAAAAAAATCCATAATAAAAATCCCCTTACTATAGTATAGCGAGGGGATTCACTGAGCTTCATAGAGCTTCAAACAAAAATAAAATTAATTTTTTCGACACTGGACAAGAAGATTTTCAAAAAACTTAGTTGAACTTATTTTTCCTCCTGTAGGAGAGTGTCCTCTTAGTTTTTCCATTTCTAGATGGACTTCCTGGAAATCAAAAAGAGTATTGGAATATTTTATAAAAACTTCATTTAAATTATCTTCAATTCCAACATGAGAAATGGTTTTTA
Organism: Psychrilyobacter sp.; assembly: GCF_037132775.1. GTDB lineage: Bacteria > Fusobacteriota > Fusobacteriia > Fusobacteriales > Fusobacteriaceae > Psychrilyobacter. The sequence continues at coordinate 7,283 of NZ_JBAHZY010000138.1, read as the reverse complement.
AACCTACAGTTAATGCTCTTCGAATTCGTTGCTTTAAAACCTTACTTTTAGAGTTTAAAAATTTTGAAAGGACTTCCCAAGGTTCACTGTTATTAATTTTTATACATTCACTACAGACGTCTAAGATATCATATTCTCCTTTTTCTCCCAAGATTCCTAAATTACTTAGAGTAAGTTGAATCTGTTCTGTATAATTAAAAATAGGAGAGTTTTTTTCTTTATATGAAGTTTGAAAGATGTCTTGAACCATAGAGATCTGTTTTTTTAAATTGATTTTTTCAGTCACTGATTTTATTATATTGATTACCTCTATTATATTAATTGGTTTATGAATGAAAAATTCTATTCCTGCCATATATGTTTGTGTCACCATCTGAGAGTTTGAAACCTGTGAGACCATGATACGAGATATATTAGGGTTATCTTTTAAAATGTTTTTGACTAAAGTGGCACCGTCCATACCTGGCATTAAATAATCCACCAATACAATATCCGGACAGTATAATCTTATTTTCTCCAGAGCCATAGCACCATCAAGAAAGGATCCAACTATTTTCCCTAGCTTATTATTCATAATAATGTCTTTTAAAATTCTGATAATACTAGGGTCGTCATCAACAATAAAGATTTTCATAAAATTTCCTCCTCTAAAAATATTCTAGGTAGTTTAATAGAAAATGTTGTTCCTATTTTGTATTCGCTATCTATTGATATAGTCCCTTTAAATTTTTCATCAATTAGGTCTTTAACAAGAGTTAGCCCTACACCTCTATTAATATCTCCTGTTATAGGGTCAAATTTAGTTGAAAATCCAGGACTAAAAATGTGTTTCAAGTGTTCTGGTGCAACTCCTGTTCCAGTATCTTTTACTGTAATTGTTATAAAATCTTCCTTTGCAGAAATATTTAAAATAACTGTGGGATTAAGTGAATGTTCTGAAGCTTCAATTGCATTCTGAACCAAATTTGAAATAATAGACATGAAATAATAGTGATTTTTTACACGGGCATTTCCAGAGAGAATACATTTAAACACTAGGTTTTTATTTTCTGCTAGCTGCTCTTGTATATTTAAATTAAGAAAATTGGTTAATGTTTTAAGTCTAAATCCGAAAGTTCCATAAGCTCTGGAAATGTTTTTTTAATTCCCTGTATTACACTAATATAACTTTTTTTTATCTCATGAACTTCTTTAGTGAGATTTAAAAGAGTTTCTCGAAGCTCAGACGAAATATTTTCTACTCCACCCATTTTATAAGCTTCAAATGATTTCCCCATAATTTTTTCAATATGTGCCATATTTTTTTTCATAAAATAAATTTCACTTTTAAATGTTGAAGTGAGATTTAGTAAATAACGGTATCGCGTCTCATGTTCTTGATTTATCAAAAATGATTGATAATGTTTCATAGAAATAATAAGGAGGAATAATATTGCACTTCTTAAAAGTGCAACGATTAAAAGACCCTTTAGGACGGTAATACTGATACCACCAAAGCCTCCTCTAAATAACATTTCTACAATATTTGATCCATAGTCACAAAATATTGTAATTATAATAAATTTTATCAAGGTTTTATTTTTTCTACGTTCATATAGATAATGGAAAATCAAACCATAGGTAAGGTAAAAAGGTATCTCTGGAAGGATCATACTGAGAGCCACATTGTAATCATACTGTGGTAAGAGAGTCACACATCGGACTAGAGGTGAAATAAAAGCTGTTACACTACATATGCTAAGTGCTCCTAAATTTTTTTTGAGATAGATAAAAAATGGAAGAAAAACAATGGATATTGTTACTATAAAGCCCACTTTAAAGATCGCAAGGTGAAATGTTGCTAAAGCTGCTATAATAAAGGATATCGTAAATAACTGATAAATTTTTGACCTGCTCATAGATTAATGCTCCTTTTTTTACATTTGTTTTTATAGATTTAATCAATAGATTATACCATCAATTATTGGTAAATTAAAATTTTAAAAAAGCTGTTATACTATTTATAACTAATTATTTTTGAAGTTCTGTGAAGTTCTGTGAATCCTTCCATTATACTTATAACAAGAAGATTTTTATTATGAATATTTTTAATATACTAAGAGAGTATATTAAATTATTTATAATAAGAGTATTATCTAAAAAAAATTTTACAAAAGGGGATATTAAAATGAATAATAACAGTAACACTTCTCAAATCACTGATACTATCTTAATGATTAAGCCGGTAGCTTTCAATTATAATGCTGAAACTGCGTCAATAACTACTACCAGACTGCTCCTGAGGGAGTAAATAATGACTCTATTCAGGAAAAGGCTTTGGCAAAATTTAATAATTGCGTAAATATTCTAAAAAACGTCGGTGTTGATGTTGTGGTTGTAGAAAATACTTTAGATCCTGCTACACCCGACTCTATCTTTCCAAATAACTGGATATCTTTTCATGGCGACGGCAGGATAGCTTTATATCCAATGTTTGCAAAAAATAGGAGACTTGAAAGGAGGATGGATATCTTGGATACCCTCCGTGATAAAAATTTTGAAATCAATGATATCTTAGATTATTCAAAGTCTGAGGAAAAAGGTGGATTTCTTGAGGGAACAGGAAGTATGATCTTAGATAGAACAGCAAAAAAAGTTTATTGTGCCCTTTCACCTAGAGCCGACCTTACTCTTTTAAATAAATTTTCCAGTGATTTAGGTTATACAGCTGTCCCGTTCAGAGCTTATCAATGGTCAGAAAACAAAAGATTAGCTATCTATCATACCAATGTTTTAATGGCTATAGGAGAATCATTTGCCATCCTTTGTACTAGCTCTATCGATGATTTAGAAGAAAAGAATAAAGTTATTTCAGAATTAGAATCTGATGGGAAAGTAATTATAGATATTACAGAGGAACAGGTAAATAATTTTGTTGGGAATGCTCTTCAAGTAAAAAACTCTGCAGGGGATAAATTTCTTCTTTTATCTACTACAGCTAAGGCAATCTTATCTGAAGATCAGAACAAAACCATAGAAAAAACTTCAAAGATATTAAGTGTGGATGTTGATACTATTCAAAAATATGGAGGAGGAAGTGTTAGATGTATGATGGAAGAAGTTTTCCTTCCAAAAACTAAATAAATTTTAAATAAAAAGATGATTTCTGTATTCTAAAGGAGTCATCTTTTTTTAATCCATGAAATAAAAGCTTTAGTCGCATAACTGAAACTTAGAGTTATAAATATAACTCTGTAGTTGAACTTAGTCAGATATTAGAGATTGTTTGAAATTACAATCTCAATATTATTGTAGATTACACAGATAGGGGCAGATTTTAACCGAGAAAAAAAGCTTCTCTCAGTGATCTCTGTGTTGATAGATCGTAAATCATTGTAATTTTTAGAAGAAATAAGGTTACTTTTACTACCTTTAAGGGTATCTTTAAACCCCTTTAGGGTAATGAGTGGCCTTAGCCATTTAGCACATCTCTATCCCAATAGTACCAACGGTTTCAAGGCTTCGTTATTTGGCATATTTCGATTATAAGGGTGTAATCACAAGGGGAAGTTTTTAGGGGGGCCTTAGGAGGAGCGTGAGAGGGAAAAAGCAAAAGAGAATAATTAACAATGCATAATGTACAATTTAGAATGAAAAAAAGGGTCACAAACCCTTGAACACGGAGAACACGAAGAGAAATAAAAGTTTTGTCGCATAACTGAAACTTAGAGTTATGAATATAACTCTGTAGTTGAACTTAGTCAAATATTAGAGATTGTTTGAAATTACTATCTCAATATTCCTGTAGATTACACAGACAAAAGCAGATTTTAACCGAGAAAAAGATGTTTTAATCAGTAAAAATCTTAGCTATTATCAGGTTTAATCCGTGGCTATGAATTTGTAGTTAGAGTCAGATTCTAACCTATAAATTCTTTCAGTAAGTTATTCATAAATCTTGGATCCAGGTATTCCTTTATCTTAGCGTAAGTATCCATATTTTTTATAGATTTTCCCGGATTTTGATATTCTAAATAGGCATACGCGCACCAACTTAGAGCTCTCAAATAAAGATATGGCCTGTATAATCTTACCCTTTCCCTTATATGTCTATCTCCTACTCCACTCTCATAAACTCTATAGAAATTTTCGATTTCTTCGGAACTAAGAAGGGTATTAGCCTTCCAAAGAGTTGTAGTGGGAGCTAAAAATTGAGTTATATCCTGACATGGATCGGATAATACCGGTTTTTCCCAGTCTATGAGATAATTTTTTTCCCCTATAATAAAATTATGGGAGTTAACTTCAGTGTTATTTATTGCTTTCCAAGGGTTTTCAATGAAGTATCTCTCTAGATGAGCATTTTTTTCACAGTAGTTTATAAGCTTTTCTAAGATTTGTTTTGTCTCTATATCTATGAGATTACTGTCCCAAACGTTTTTTAAAAGGTTGTTTCCTTCCTTAATTCTATCGCTGAATATATAATTTTCAGTGATAAAAGAATCAAAATCTTCTCTTTTTATGTCAAGGGAATGTATATTAGAAAATATTTTTGCAGCACTTTTTAGATCTTTGCGGTAATCCAAGGGTCTCCCTTCCAAATAATCCATTACTAAAATCCCATTGTTAATATAACTCTTACTACCGTCTACAAAATGAACTTTAGGTGTGCACCCTGATACCTCTAATCTTTTCAGGGCCCTATATTCGTATTCTATTTGATTGGCTAGACCTATTTGGCTGCCTGAGTTAACTCGGAATACATATTTATTTTTATTGTCTTCTAGAATAAAATTCTTATTATATTCTCCCTGAGCTAAAAAACGCAGCTTAAATTCTTTCTCTAAATTTAATTCTTTTAAATGTCCCGCTCTTATATAGCTGTATAAATCATCGATTAGTTTTGCCATCTATTCTTTCACCTAACCCTTCTACAAATTTTTCGGTATTTTTACAGACAGAAGTATTTTTAATTCTCTTATATAGATTTATTAAATCATCCTTTGTATCGATATCCTCTTGGATATCTATAAGATCTACATCTATTCCTTTTTTCTTAATCAGATTAATTGTTTTTTCAAATACAGATGCACTCCCCCATTTTATCTCATCACTGAAGACTATTTCGTGAATTTTTTTCATTCCGACTAAATAGTAGCCACCATCCAGGGTAGGTCCAAATACAAGGTCGCTCTTCTTTAATTTTTTTAAAGCGTTTTCGATGTCTGTTTCTGTTATCTCTGGAATATCAGCTCCAAACAATACAATATTTTCATAGCCCAGACTGAATAGATGAATGAAGACGTTTTTCATTTTCTCCCCCAGATTTTCTCCCCTCTGAGGAAAAGTTTCCACATCGTATGGGAGGATATTCTCTACAAGTTCAAGGGGACCTTCATCTCCGTAACTTAAGAATTTGTTTTTATCTGTACGCATTGTTAAAATGTCCTTTAAAAATGCTCTATGGAGATCAGCACACTCTTTTGAAGTTAAAAATCCTTCTAATCTAGTTTTAGTTTTTCCAGGCACAGGTATCCTACTCATTATAACAACTGCATCCATTAGCGTATCTCCCTATACATCTTATTTAGTTTTTCTGGTGAAACGCCAACCATATAGAGTATTTTCATCTTCTGCATCAAAAAAAATGTTTTGAATGCTCCTCCTTCTGTAAATCTTCTGGAGGAGGTTCCTATTTTCTCCTTAACCCTTGTAACTCTTCCTTTTTTTTTCAAATTCAATGAAAATTGAAAATCTTCCATTATTAGTATCTGGGGATATCCACCGATAGCATCGAATATGTCTTTTTTTACAAATATTCCCTGGTCCCCAAAAAATAATTTTATAAAACTGGCTCTTAGATTTGATGTGAATGCTATATATCTTAAAAAACCTTTATTGGAATCATGGAAATAGAGGGAAAAACCACCTGCTATACTTCCTTTTTTCACAGTTTTTTCTATTATTTCTAAAGAGTTTTTTGCCACAATACTATCTGAGTGAACAAACCAAAGAATATTTCCCTTGGCATGTCTGGTACCTTCATTCATTTGATTTGCCCTTCCTCTGCTATCCTGTATAACTTCAGCGTATTTTTCAGCTAGTTCCACTGTATTATCCGTACTTCCCCCATCTACAACTAGGATCTCCTTCTTTCCCGGAAGATCACTTAAATCTCTGAGTAAGTTTGCTATATTATTTTCCTCGTTTAAAACAGGAATTATTATTGATATCATAGACCTATACTCCTATTCCGTATCTTTTTCTTGTTTACTTTGTTCTATTAATTCTAATGTTCCAGTAGTGGTAGCTACTGCTGTTACCAGTGGTGCTATGAATATACCTATGAGAGGAATAAAGAGTAATATTGTAAACAACCCTCCGTTGATCAGAAAAAATATTGTATTTTTACGGATGATATCGGTTCCAGTCTGAAAATCGTGACGTTCTAGGGTATAGTCAATAAATGAAAACCCAATATAATATGACTGCACCATAAATAGTAATATTGGAATCACCGCATTTACAAGGGGAATAAAAAATAGAAGTAGGATGAGGCAAGTCATGATGAATTCCCTTAAAAATGACTTCAGTGTGACAACTATCCCTCTTTTAATGAAATATAAATTTTGCTTGAAACTAAAATTGAATTCGTTTCCTGTAATAATTGATTCTGTCCTCTCGGAGATATAACTTAAAAATGGAGAAAGAATAATTAAAATCAATGTTTTATAGATCAAATAATAGACGGCAAAAATTGTCAGATAGATAATAAATTTTAAAATAAACTGAATAAATGAATTTAGATTTCCCCCTAAAAGATTGTTTGCAAACTCAACCAGAGTTCCGCCAACAAATTTACTCAAAAAATAAAATAAGGTTGCGAGGATTATATTGATGATCCCCGGAATAAGATAAAATTTCTTCAGTTTGTTTTGACCTATGAACTTAAATGCTTTCATATAGTTGTTAAAGGTATAATTGATCTCTTTTAGCATGACTCACTCCCTATTGTATATGTAGTTTTTAAGATGATTATACTGCAAATAGTCTGCATTTACTAATTTATTTATTAGACTTTGGCAGGGTTTGTTAAATTTTGAGAGAACCTTATTAGTGTAGATGTTTTATGAACAAATGATATTATATAAAGTATACGATTATTATTGGTGTATAATCATTTCAAGTCGACCACTTGAAATAAAAAAAGACCTTTTTTCATAAAAACCGATATAATGTAGTTACGACAACAAACATTAAAGGAGTTAATTTATGAAAAAAGGATATAAACATTTTAGCATATA
>NZ_JBAHZY010000081.1:0-9193 GCF_037132775.1 Psychrilyobacter sp. | reverse complement strand
AAAAAGGTATATTAATTTTTATAATAACGATAGAGGACATAGTTCTTTAGATTATGAAACACCTGCTAAGGTATATTTTGGTACTCAAAAAATTGCTTAAGTTTTTTCATAAACTGTTTGACAAACACGACCACCATAGATGTGAAGTTACTGGGAGTCTGAGAAGAAAGAAAAAAGATGTACGGGATATAGATATAGTAGTCAAAAAAAATGAAAATAAAAAAATAAAGGTTGAAAATCTAAAAGATGTAGATATAAAGGTGTTAGAAATAGTTTCTAAATATAATGAAGTTAAAAAGCGAATAAATAATTATGAATTTTTATTGAAGAGTGGAATATCTATTCATATGATTCCTGAAACATCAAAACAATTTAACTATACTTTGTGGCATTCTACAGGACCAAAACCTCATGTGAAGTTAATAAAGAATATGTATAAAGAAAAAGGGAAGAAGATAGATATGGAAAATACAGTAGAAGGCGAGATATATGAAAAAATAGGTTTAAAACATTTACAACCAGAAAAAAGATGGGAAATAGTCTAAAATTATATAAATAAATGTTAAAAAAATTATAAATTATAAATTGGACCAAGAACCGCTAGAAGGAAAAAGGGGAGAGTTGTGACAAAAAAGCAAAAAGTTAAAAAAATAATAGCTATACTCCATGAAAAATTTGGGGATCCAGAATGTGCGTTGAAATATGAGACTCCATTTGAACTATTGGTAGCTGTGAGTCTATCGGCTCAATGTACCGATAAGAGAGTAAATATAGTGACGGAAGAGATGTTTCGAAAAAAAGGGATAAATACTCCAAAACAATTTGCAGAAATGGATCTAGAGGAAATAGAAACTTTGGTCAAGAGTACAGGGTTTTATAGGAATAAAGCCAAAAATCTAAAGAAGACTAGTGAAATCTTATTAGAAAAATATGGTGGAGAAGTTCCTAGTGAGATGGAGAAGCTAGTTGCCTTGGCAGGAGTAGGTAGAAAAACAGCGAATGTTGTTAGAGGGGAGGTGTGGGGAATAGCTGAGGGGATAACGGTGGATACCCATGTAAAGAGACTAACAAATTTAATAGGACTCATTAAGGGAGATAATCCTATAATTATTGAAAGGGAATTGATGGAGATGGTTCCTAAAGAATACTGGATAGATATATCTCACTATTTAATCTTACAAGGAAGAGACGTCTGCATAGCTAGAAGACCTCAATGTGGTAGATGTGAAATAAATATTTTTTGTAATTTTGGAAGAAAAAAATTAAAAAAAGCAGATAAAAATTAGAGCTACCAAAGGTAGGACAACAATACTAAGGCTTTAAAAGTTTCGATTATCAAACCTTTGGAACACCAAGGATTATGTTGACATAAAAACTAAAGAATGGTAGTATAGGGTATATAAAATAAGGGGTGAAGCTATGAGAAAAGTTTATTTAGATAATAACGCTACAACAAAAACAGATAAAAGAGTATTAGAAGCCATGTTACCTTATTTTTGTGAGGTATATGGAAATGCTCACAGTATGCACAGTTTTGGACAGGAAGCAGGAAGAGCTTTGGATTTAGCCAGAGAAACTGTTTCAAACATATTGAAGATAGAAAAATCAGAATTAATTTTTACTGGAACAGGAGTGGAAAGTAATAATTTAGCCATAAGAGGTATAGCAAGAGCTTACAAAAGGAGAGGAAATCATATAATTACAAGTACCATAGAGCATCCAGGTACTAAGAATACATGTCAAGATCTTGAGAGAGAAGGATTTGAAGTATCTTATATCCCTGTAGATGAAAATGGCGTAGTAATCGTAGAGGAGTTAAAAAAAGCTATTAGAAAGGAAACAATATTAGTTACTCTGATGCATGCAAACAACGAGACTGGAGTAGTTCAACCTATAGAGGAAATATCTAAGATAACTCGTGAGAATAAAATTGTGTTTCATACAGATGCTGTTCAAACAGTTGGAAAGATACCTGTATATCCTAAGGAATTAGGAGTAGATCTAATGAGTTTCTCAGCCCATAAATTTAATGGTCCCAAGGGGACAGCTGGATTATTTGTTAAAAATGGAATAAGGTTGGGAAAAGTTATCACAGGTGGAGGTCAAGAGAGAAAGATTAGACCTGGAACAACTAACCTAGCAGGAGTAGTAGGAATGGCTAAAGCATTGGAATTAGCTATTATAAATATGGATGAAAAGATAAAGGAAGAGGAAGAATTAAGATCGTTTTTTGAAATAGAGATGGTTGCAAGAATTCCAGAAATTAAAATAAATGGTAAAGAAGCAACTAGACTTCCAGGGACTTCAAGTATAAGTTTTAGATATTTAGAAGGAGAATCAATCTTATTAGGACTTGATTACAAAGGAATAACAGTGAGTTCAGGATCAGCATGTTCTTCAGATGACCTGCAGGCTTCCCATGTTTTGTTAGCGATGGGTATAGAGGTTGTCGATGCTCACGGAACTATCAGATTTTCATTGGGAAAATTCAATACTCGTGAAGACATAGAATATGTAATAGAGGAAGCTCCTAAAGTAATAGAGAAATTAAGAGTAATCTCACCACTTTGGAATGAATTTCAATTAAAAAAATAAATTAAAAGACGGGGAGTGACGATAGATGGAATATACAAAAAAAGTAATGGATCATTTTATGAATCCTAGAAATGTTGGAGTAATTGAAAATCCTGATGGATATGGAAAGATAGGAAGCCCTTCTTGTGGTGATATGATGGAGATCTTTTTAAAGATAGAAGATGGAATAATTATAGATGTAAAATTTAGAACATTTGGATGTGCTTCAGCTATTGCATCATCATCTGTGACTACAGAGATGATTTTAAATAAAACTGTAGAAGAAGCGTTACAAGTAACTAACAAAGCTGTTGTAGAAGCTTTGGATGGTTTACCAGCGGCAAAAGTACATTGTTCAGTATTAGCTGAAGAAGCTATAAAGGCAGCAATAGAGGATTATATTTCTAAAAAATAGTGATTTTAATGGGGATGGGAGACTATCCCTTTTTTATTTGATAGGTGGTGTAATACTCTGATCTAAAAAGCATATTATTAATAAATTATAAGAATAAAAAGGATGAAGTGAATAAGATGAAAAAAGTTATTATAGGCATATACTTGGTTATAAGTGTATTAAGTTTTGGACAAGGAAACAGATCAATTGCAAAATTATTAGGGACGGCAGATGGTGAAATAATAAATGAAATTAAAGGAGAGAAAATCTATCCATTAGCCTCTATCACTAAGATGATGACAATATTAATCACCTACGATGCTATATCCAAGGGCAAAATATCCATGCAGGATATGGTTGATATTCCAAAAGAGGCAAGGGAAATTGGTGGGAGTAGAATATGGATGACTGTGGAAGACAGGCTAAGCGTGAGAGATTTACTCAAAGCAACAGCTATTTATTCTGCTAATAATGCAGCATATTCTCTGGCTTACTATGTAGGAGATGGTGATTTAGAAAAATTTGTAGAAATAATGAATAAAAGGGCAGTATCTTTAGGTATGTTAAACACTAGTTATTATACACCGGCAGGCTTACCGCCTTATATGACAGGGACAGAGATGGATGTATCTACAGTAAGGGACATCTATAAACTTTCTATGGAGTTACTAAAGAATGATGACTATATGAAAATTGCCTCTATGAAGAAAGCCAGTATAAGAAATGGTCAGCAAAAATTTAAAAATAGAAATAAATTATTGGGAATAGATGGGATCTATGGGATGAAAACTGGACATCATAGTTTGGCAGGGTATAATATTTCCATAGTTTCTAAAAAAAACAATTTAAATATGATAGAGATCGTATTTGGTTCACCAGATGAAAAAACTCGAGATATAGTTGTATTGGAAGATTTGAATAAATTCTATACTAATTATGGATATGTAAATATTTTGGTTGAGGGAGAAAAATTAGGGACATTAAAAGTTAAAGATGGTGTGAAATCGGAAATTAATTTTTATGCAGAGAATAGTTATACGAAGCTTATGGCTAAAAATAAAAAAATAAAAAAACAAGTAATTATGAAAAAAAATATAAAAGCTCCTGTTGTGGCCGGGACAATAGTCGGAGAACATAGAGTTTTAATAGATGGTAAAATTTATTTAAAAAGTGATCTAAAAATTAAACATTCCATTGAAAGAATGGGGTTTTTCCAAAGGGAATTTAACTAAAAGAGTCTTTAAAGACTCTTTTTGTTTGAAAATTTTGATTGTGCAAGACTCGAATTATGACTAATCGAATGAGAAGTCACGTTGCTTTGGCTCTTCACATAATTTTCGCGGAACTAAAGTACAATATACATATAAGAGAAAAGCGTAAAGAGGAAAGAGATTAAAATGAGAAATAAAATACTTATTGGGTTGTTATTGGTATCAGCTATATCATTTGGAGCTTTTGGACATTATAACGAAGGAAATACGATGGGCAGAGGAAGTAAAAATGGTAATTATGGTTGTAGTGGGAATGGACATATGATGTGGGATGAAAAAAATTTAAGTGAAGAACATAGGGCAGAAATGTTTGAAATGATGCAAGGAAGAAGAGGTGTAACTTATAAAGGAAATCTAGAAATCAGAGAAAAATAGTTGGAATTAGAGAAAAAATTAACAACGTCTAAGGTGGACTGGGAAGGTGTAGAAAGGTTGAATAAAGAAATTTCAAACTTGAAAGTTAAGAGAAGATTAGAGGGGATGAAATATAGAAAAGAGATAGAAGATAAACAGTAGTTTGATTACGATAGAAAAAGAAGATATAAGGGGAGATGGAATAAGTTGAAAAGAATAAAAAAACTTTATATTGAAATTTGTAGAAAAGGAATCTTTGGGTTTCTTTTTCTATTATTATGTTATAATAGATGGAAGTATAAGTATAAATTAAAGTTATAGAGAGGGAGAAATAATGAAAAAATATATAATTGAACCAGAATATCACGGATATAAAGTTGGGGATTATTTGAAGGAAGTTTTAGGTTATTCTAGTAGAAGTATGAGGAAGATTGATATTTTTTTAAATGGAAAAAAAGTGAAACCCAATAAAAAAGTAAGGAAATTGAATAGGGTTTTGGTGAAAGAGCATAATAAAGGAACGAACATCGAGCCAATAAAAATGGATCTGGATATAGTATATGAGGATAAGAATCTAATAATCCTAAATAAGGAACCGTATTTGATAGTGCATCCTACTAAAAAGAAGGTAGATAAAACTTTAGCCCACGGAATAGTTTACTATATGAAGGAACAGACAGGAGAGATTATGGTTCCAAGATTTTATAATAGACTGGATATGAATACATCTGGAATAATAGTAGTGGCCAAAAATGGATTTGCCCAGACATTTTTACAAAATAAAGAAAAAGCTACAGTGAAAAAATATTACCAAACAATAGTCAAGGGAATAGTTGAAGAAAATGAATTTGTTATAGAGGAATCAATTGGTCGTGTAGGAGAGTCGCTAAAAAGAGAATTACTTTCAACAGAAGATGGCGGTCAAACTGCAAAAACAGCAGTAAAAGTTTTAAAGAGGATGGATGGTCAAAACTTAACCCTTCTAGAGGTTGAGTTATTTACAGGAAGAACCCACCAAATTAGAGTACATCTATCATCTATAGGACATCCAATATTAGGAGATGAGCTCTATGGATGGATGGTTGAGGGTGTTAAAAGGCAGTTATTACATGCTTATAAACTAATCTTTACTAATCCGGATACAGGGAAAGAGGAAACTGTAACAACAACTTTACCTGATGATATGGAAAAAATTATAAAAGGGGAGGTGATAGGGTAAAAATAGACCAAGGATTGTTGCAAAATTAATACTCATGTTCCGTTGACAAACTCTAGAAATTTAAGATATATTTATAGTGTAGAATAAAAAAAATCTTAGGAGGAATAAAACTATGGCAGCAGTAAAGATAGCGATAAATGGATTTGGTAGAATTGGAAGATTAGCATTCAGATTAATGGCAGATAACCCTGAATTTGAAGTAGTAGCAATAAATGACTTAACGGACCCAAGAACTTTAGCTTACTTATTAAAGTTTGATACAGCTCAAGGAAGATTCAAAATGGATTCAATTGAAGCTACAGAAAACGGAATATTAGTAGACGGGAAAGAAATTAAAATATACTCTGAAAGAAATGCAGCAGACTTACCTTGGAAAGCATTAGATGTAGATGTAGTATTAGAATGTACTGGATTCTATGTATCTAAAGAAAAGTCTCAAGCACATATAGATGCAGGAGCTAAAAAAGTAGTTATCTCTGCACCAGCGGCAGGAGATCTTAAGACTATCGTATTCAACGTAAACGATAACGTATTAACTGGAGAAGAAACTATCATCTCTGGAGCTTCTTGTACAACTAACTGTTTAGCACCAGTTGTAAATGTATTAAACAAAGAATTTGGATTGGTAAAAGGATTCATGACAACTATCCATGCATATACAAATGACCAAAACATCTTAGATGCACCTCATCCAAAGGATATCAATGCAAGAAGAGGAAGAGCAGGAGCAGCTAACATAGTACCTACATCAACTGGAGCAGCAGTAGCAGTAGGAAAAGTATTACCTGAATTGTTAGGGAAATTAGATGGTGGAGCAGTAAGAGTTCCAACTGTTACAGGATCTTGTGTTGACTTAGTAGTAGAGTTAGAGAAGAACGTAACTGTAGAAGAAATCAATGCAGCTATGAAAGCAGCATCAAATGAAACTTTAGGATATACTGAAGAGCCAATCGTATCTTCTGACTGTATCGGAATCCAATTTGGATCATGGTTTGACGCTCAATCTACAAAAGTAATGACTGTAGAAGGAAAGCAATTAGTTAAAGTTTTAGCTTGGTATGACAACGAGATGTCTTATACAGCTCAATTAGTAAGAACTTGTAAGAAATTTGCTCAATTAGCAAAGTAATTATATAATAGAATGAAATAGAATAGCGGGAGCATTGGTTTCCGCTATTTTTTTAAAAAAATAATACTCTTTCCTTGTTATCGTTTTCAATAATTATTGGAAATACTATAAAAAAGAAGAGTGATTCTTGGAGGTATTAAGAAAATGGCAAAAAAAATAGTAAATGAATTAAAATTAAACGGTAAAAAAGTACTGATGAGAGTAGATTTTAACGTTCCTATGAAGGATGGGAAGATCATGAACGACAACAGAATAGTTGCGGCAACTGACACAATTAAATATGTGTTAGAGCAAGGTGGAAAGGTTATAGCTTTTTCTCATTTGGGAAGGGTAAAAACAGAGGAAGATAAAGCTGGAAAATCAATGGCACCAATAGCTGCTAGATTATCTGAATTATTAGGTAAAAAAGTTAAGTTTGTAGCTGAAACTAGAGGAGCAAAATTAGAGGCTGCAGTAGCAGAATTAAAAGATGGAGAGGTCATGATGTTTGAAAACACTAGATTTGAAGACATCGATGGTAAAAAAGAATCTAAAAATGACCCTGAATTAGGGGAATATTGGGCTTCTTTAGGAGATGTTTTCATAAATGATGCATTTGGAACTGCTCATAGAGCACATGCTTCAAACGTAGGAGTAGCATCTAACATAGAAGAATCAGCAACAGGATTCTTGATGGAAAAAGAAATTAAATTTATTGGTGGAGTAGTAGAAAATCCTCAAAAACCTTTAATTGCTATCTTAGGCGGGGCAAAAGTTTCTGACAAGATCTCTGTAATCAAAAACTTGATTCCAAAAGCAGATAAAATAATAATCGGCGGAGGGATGATGTTTACATTCCTAAAAGCTAAGGGGTTAAATATTGGAACTTCTTTATGTGAAGAAGACAGATTAGATCTTGCAAAGGAATTGATGGAGTTAGCAGGAGACAAGTTAATTTTGCCGGTAGATACTATCACTTCTAAGGAATTTTCAAATGATGCGGGGCATCAAATAGTATCTGTAGAAAATATTCCATCAGATGAGATGGGATTGGATATCGGTCCTAAATCTATAGAGTTATTCCAAGAGGCTTTAGCTGGGGCAAAGACCGTAGTCTGGAATGGACCAATGGGTGTATTCGAGATGTCTAACTTTGCTAAGGGAACGATCGGAGTTTGTGAAGCAATCGCTAATTTAGATGGTGCTATCACTATAATAGGTGGAGGAGACTCTGCAACAGCAGCTATCGACTTAGGATTTGCTGACAAGTTTACACATATCTCTACAGGTGGAGGAGCTTCTCTTGAGTATTTAGAAGGGAAAGTTTTACCGGGAATAGATTCTATAGCTAGTCACTGTGGAAACTGTAACTGCGGTAAATAATTAAATAGAAAGATTTGAAGGAGGAGAAATCCTCCTCTTTTTATATTTAATTTATGCTTAGACCACTCTTCCTGGTGAGTCTTTCTTTGCTCTAACTATTGATTTTGTTGAAATTATGTCGTATATTTGTATTACTAGCATGAGGACTAACTAATAAGGATGTGATTTTTATGAGAATGATAATAAGAGGAAGACACTTAGAGGTAACGGGGGCAATCAGAGATTATGCAGAGAAGAGATTTGGTAAGTTGGAGACATATTTTAATCATATAGATGAAACTGAAGTTGTTTTAAAATATGAAAATAAAAAAGTATATGGTGTAGAAGTTATTGTTAGTACTGAAGGAAATAAATATATTGCTAAAACTAAAGGTGGAGAATTGTACGCCGAGATAGATAGGGCTAAAAAGAAGATAAAAGGTGTATTAACTAAAGAAAAGAAGAAAATTATAGATAGCAAGAGGGAAGAAAAAATAGAAATTGAATAGATGAAACTGATCTCCTAATTATCGGGTATGTAAATTTTCTGATAATTAGGAGAGTTTTTTTTGAAAAAAATAACATTACAGTATAAAATACCTTGAAAAAAAATGAAAATAATGATTTTTTTTTATAAATAATAAATTGTTCGGAGGAATAAAAGTGAAAAAATCAAACTTTATTACAACTCTATATTACTATTATTATAGAAAACAGGATTTGAATTAATTCTTTAAATTAGAATTATATGCGAATCCGTTTTGTATTTCTATGGTGGTCGTGTTTGTCAAACAGTTTATGAAAAAACTTAAGCAATTTTTTGAGTACCAAAATATACCTTAGCGGGGCTGTTGCAAGTTTTGTGTAAACTCTAAAAATTAATGTAAAACTTTTATAAAAAGAGGAGTAAT
>NZ_JBAHZY010000114.1:0-8988 GCF_037132775.1 Psychrilyobacter sp. | reverse complement strand
CGATCTTAAATTTAAACTTAGAAGAGTAAGTTTTTCGTGTATTCATAATCAAAATCCCCCATATTGTTTTCTTAAATTATACCCTATTTTTTTGCTTAAGGTTAAACACTCTTTGTATGAATTTATACGACCATTATACACCTTGCCAAGATAGGGTGGGAGTCTATGGGGAAGGTGAATAGAGAGTCAAGAAACAGACATAAAAAAGGCTCCTAAAAGTTAATTTAAGAGCCAATTTACACAAATTGCAATGAATTCTCTAGGGGAGAGAGTGGCATTTGGTAATACAACAATATTCATTACACAAACATTCTACTATTGTTTACTAACTTAGTCGACTTAAGAGTTGATAAAATTTAAAAAGGAGGGGATAGATAGGGCTGGATAGAGCTTCTACATGGGTATTAGTCGATGCTAATATTGAGTTAATAGACATAGGAATAAGAAAAAAGTACCGTCATATCCTAGGCAGAAAAGTATTAGGAGATACATAAAACTACTCCATAGGAAAAGAAATAGTCAGGATAGGTGAGAAAGAATAAAAAAAGGGCTAAACAGCCCATTTATTTATTTTATGTGGGCACTAGAACAACAATGAGAACAACCATTAGCATTTAAAAAACCTTTGAATTTTGCCTCGATTAATGCATCATTGAGGTTATCAAAACGACCTAAAAAATTTTTTTCTCCGTTTCTAGGTGGAATATATGGACACCCCAGTACATGAATTATATTTGTCTTGAGATCAATACAATAAAGCATTAAGACACCTCCTTATTAGTTTAGTATACCAATAGTATACCACAAAAGAGACAGTAAATAATAAAAAGGTACTGTGAGAGCTTCATTCTGCTTTTTGGTGAGGGGGAGCCCGGGAGTTTTTACATAATAAAAGCCTTAACTTCACGAGTCAAGGCTTTTAAAAGGTATCTAATAAGAAAATCAGGGAGTCTTCTTATTTAAAGTCTTCATCATAAACTGAAGAAAGTCAAATTTAAAATTCATATTTCGTGAGTAACGAAATCGAGGTGATAACAATGATAGGAAAATCAGGAGATATTCCCTTTGAAGTCTCCTTTGATGGTAAAAATAAAAAGATATTAAATTTTACTGATTTAAAATTAAGTGGTGGAACTAATTATGAGAGACATACTCATAAAGGACAGAAACCTGTTCTAGAATCTTTAGAGAATCTAATTGTACATTGCTTAGAAAATTGAACAAGGAAGACTGTACAGGAGCTTCTAATGAGTTTAAGCGATGGAACAAGCAGGTGGGAAGGTATTAAATGGGCTAGTTGCCAGAAGAAAATCAGAGGGGAATTTATTTATTAATTTATAAGGAGGAATGAAATGAAAGAACTATTAGGAAATACATTAATATGGCAAATATTATTGGGGGTTATACTGTTAATTCTACCATCACCACTACTAAAGAAAACAGGAGACAAGGTAGGAGATGCAATTGAAGGTGTAGGGGGAACAAAAGTCCGGAACACCGCCTATAAGATATTAATTGATTTTGCTGAAGGACTAAAGTCTACAAAGTATAAAGGAAATATTGATTTAGTTTCTAATTGGCAGGTAGACAAGGAATTAGATAAGTATAAGGTGTCGCTGGGTTTGGAGGAATCCAAATCAAAGGGAAAGGATTAGAGTTTAAGATAGATCCATGGAATCAAAAGACTAAGTTATTTCAGTTAAAGATTTTTAGGAAGGCTAATTCTATAAGGAAATTATTTTTAGGAGAGGATTAAACCTCTCCTTTTTTAATAAAAATAAAATAAAATTAGTATAGTGTAAAAATTAATTTTAGGTTGTATCTTGGGAGCTTTTAAGTTCCTAAAACATAAGAATTTATCCATTTCTTTAGTTTTTTTAAAAGAAATATGCTATATTTAATATTGAGAATAGATTTTTAAGGAGGAGATTCAAATTAATAAGTACTATGAAATTATAATAAAAGCATTAGTTCTTGAAAAAAGTTCAAGAGAGATAGTTATGAAAAATATGATTAATTTAATAGATAAATATATATCTGATTATTCTGTGGAATATCATGAAAAACAAACTCTAAAAGACTACTGTGTCTCAAGAATAGAACCCAGCATAAGTAATAGTTTTAATAGAGGAGATATTATTTCTATAAAATTACGTACATCAGTAAAAAAAATAAAAGATTCCTTTCTTGAAAAAGAAAAAATAAATGATCTATTAAAGGTTATTTATACTGAGGATAAAGAATTTACAAACAAAAGAATAATATCTCAACTTTATTCCATCACTCCTGCTATTTTCCAAGGGAAAGAGGAAGATTTTAATGGGAAAACATTTAATAATTATGTTCTAGGAGATAGAGAAAATGTAGATGTGTTAAAATCAGCTATACTTAGAAATGCTAAAGCAAAGTCAAAGTTAGATAAATCTCATGATTTTATAAAAAAAATTACAATTAGAAATAAGTACCCTATAAAAATAACTAATCTAAGACAAAAAAATAAGTTTGTCTATTTAGGAGATAAACTCGAGATAGAAATAAAAGAAGATGCTATTTCACAAAGAATAGCCCAAAACTTAATAATCAATGGGATAGGGAAAATGTGTACATCAGGTAGTGGTTTTTTAAACTATAAACTAAAATAAAAGGAGTGAATTAAATTGAAAAAAATATATGGAATTATAGGAACTGATGTTAATGGCGGAATGTTTAATGCTGATTTTACAGGAAGAGCTAGAAGAGATTCTCAAGGGAATATGATCCATTCAGATGTCTCACTAAAATATTGTTTCAGAAGAACTTGGGCTTTGAAAGATGGTCTGGATTCGGTACTAGCTTATACAAAATATGATAAAGATTTAAATCCTACAACATTAGAAGATAACTTTAAGTTTAAATTCCCAAAGATAGGGAAGACCAAGCAAGATGTACGAGAACAATTACTTACATATAAAGATGTTAGAAACTTTGGGATGGCATTTGCAATAGCTAAAAACAACATTTCTCTTACAGGAACAGTACAAATAGGATGGGGTATAAATATTAATGGAAATGAAATAGAAAGATCAATTCAAATTTTATCACCTTATGCTTCAGGAAAAGGGAAGGGACAAACTACATTAGGAACTCAATATATAGTTGATAATGCTTTATTTGTAGCACCTCTCATAATTAACTTTACAGAAGACTATAAAGAAAAGGACTATAAAGACTTTGTTGAAACTTCAAAAAGAGCTGTAACAGAAACACAGTCAAGAAGCATGATAGGTTGTAATAGTGCTTTCTCTTGTTTTGTAGAATTAAAGAACGAAGTTATTCCAACTGATCTTTTATCATCTAGAGTGAAATTAGAAGATGGCAATCAATTAATTTTTGATTTTGAAGGGGTAGAGCTTAAATCAGTAGAATTATTTGCAAATATATATAAATATGACGTTAAAATAATTAACTCAAATATTGATATTGAAGTAAAAAACTTATTCTAGGAGGTTTAAATGAAAATTCTAAAAATAAGTTTGGGTGGGAAGTTTGCTCATTTTGGAATAAACGGAACGAACGATAAAAATAATCGATATTCATATCAACATATCACAGGATCTTCTATAAAGGGAATCTTAGGAGCAATTATGGGGTATAAAGGTTGGGGAGAATTAGAGGGAAAGCAACAAACTCCTGAATTTTTGGAAAAGCTAGAAAACATTTCATACGGAGTGGTGCCTAAGCAATTTAAATTTAATTCTATGCTACATACATACAACAACACCTCAGGAGTCAATAAAAATGATAAAGGAAGTGGAACTCTTCAAATAACAGAGGAAATATTAGAAGATGTAAGTTGGGATATTTATCTTAGAAACCTTCCTCAAGAAGTAATTGATAAAATATTAGGAAATACTTCTACTTACATCTTATCCCTAGGTAAAAAAGGATTTTTAATGGATAAATTTAAATCTCAAATATTGGATGGGGAAGAATTATTAAGCAATAAAGTGAATAGTATAATCCCTGCAAATTTAAATAAAGAAGCCGATGATATCTTTGATTTAGAAGAGCCTGTCAATGAATCATTAAATTTTCTATACTCAACAAATTTCTATAATAGATCGGAAGTGTTCGCTTTAACAACTAGTAGTTTATCTAAAAAAATAAAAGTGTTAAATGTAGAGGGTAAAAATATTTATATGGTAGGTGAAATATAGGTGAAACAGTTTTTATTAAATATGTATGATAGTCATAATTTAGAAGAATACTTATTTCATAATTGGATAATAAAGGATTCTCTTATTGTACTAGGAGATAAACTTGGAAATATTAAATCCTTATTTTCTGTAGACAAAGAAAATAAAAGTCATGAAAAATACAAAGAGATTGCGAAACTAGATATATTATCATTGGTTATGAACTCGAATAAATCCATTATAAAAAAAGCAGATAGTAATAATAAATACTCATTCATGTTTAAAAAAGAAAATCTTTTAAACAATGAAAATTTATTTAAAGAATACAGCGATTCTTTGTTAAAAAAACTAAATAGAGAAGTATCGCCAGCCATTGAAAAAGTTATAAAAAAATTAGTAAAAGAGGATCAATTTAGAGAGTATAAGGGTGAATGGATAAAAATCTTTATAGATGGAAATCTAGTTGAATATAAAGATGAGAGAAACATCTATGTAGAATCTTTGGGAACGTTGGCAATGTTTACTAACACAGAAAATAAGAAAAAAATGTTTCTTTCAAAGAATAGTATTTTACCTACAAAAAATGTCCAACTAGTGTCCAGCGAGATGTTAAATAAGTTTATGTTATTAGATAAATTGTTTTATATGATTTTTAAGATGAATAAAAGGAATATCTATGTTAATAATGAAAAAATAGAATTTCTATCAACTCTAGAAGCAATATCTCTAGATGACTTCACAGGATTCTATTTAAAAGTGAACCAAAATCAAGGAAATGGATTCTTGGAAGTTTTTACCAGTGTTTCTAAAAAAAGACCGAAAACAATCAGATTAAATCCAGTATTCCCTACAAAGATGAATAAAAAAATAGATGAAAATAGTTTTTTCAGAGAAATCTACCATAGGTTTAAAATTGATATCTTTGATAAAATATCAATAAATGTAGATTTCATTATGGTTCAAAATGCTATAAATAATAAGGGAATAAAAGGACAAGAGGTAGAATTTAATTCTTTGAATAAAAGCTTTAAAAATTTGATAGAAGAGCATTTTTTCAGATTGAAACTAGCTGAAAAAGAAGTAAAGGAGCAGTTTAATATATTCAATACTATTTATGGAGGAATTAAAGATATGGAAAAAGATATAAGTTATACATTAGGGAAAGTAGTGAGATATCTAGAAGGAAAGAAGGAAAATGGTTTTGGAGAGTATAGAACTCAATTTAGAAATATAACATTTAAAGTAGTTCAGAGTAGCTTAGAATCGCTTATAACTTACCATTCTCACAATGTCTACGCTTGTACAAATCATGAAGAGTTAAAGGGCGATTTAAGAAAAATATTTAATGAGAATGTAATAATAAAAGTCAATAACATTAGTTTGATAAGGGGTTATTTAGAAGAAATCACCTATTATGGAGAAAAAAATGATAGCAGCCCACAAAAAGAAAATTAATGGAACCTATGAATACGAATCCCTAGAAACCCATGAAAATCTAACTGTAGAATATGCAAAAAAAATATCCTCTGAGAGAGTTGTAGAAAGATTGGGTTATTCTTATGAGTCATTTTTGAAATCTATAAGATATCACGACAAAGGAAAGAGAAATATCAACTTTCAAAGAGAAAAAATGGGATTAGAAGGTTATAAAACATTAGATGGGACAACCAATCATTCTCAACTTTCTGCTATATTATATCTAAATAATGAAATAGGAAAGGATAATTTGAATAAAGAAACAGCTAAAGGTATTTTTTTAAATACTTATGTAATATCTTGCCACCATTCTAATATAAATAATTTTGAGAAATTAGATTTAAATTTAGAAAATTTTGAAGAGTTTGAAATTTTAATAGAAGAAAAAATAAATCTTGAGAAAGAAAAATTTCAAAAGATACTAAGTTTTGTAAAGGGTCAAATAAATCAATGGGATTATTTTTATATAAGATATTTATACAGTGTTCTGTGTAGTAGTGATATATTTGCCACCCAAGATTTTATGGAAGGATATAAATTTGAGAAATGTTCTAGCTTTCAAGATATAAAAGGTGAAATAAATACAGATCCTATCATTAAAAGTATAAAAAATAGAGAATCTAAAGAAGGGATCAATCAACTAAGAACAGAGATAGCATTAGAATCTTTGGAGAATTTTAAAAAAGGAATATCTCTATTAGAAGCTCCTACTGGATCGGGGAAAACAAAGACCAGTCTTTTGTTGGCGGAAAAATCAGAGAGTAGTAAATTGATATATGTAGCTCCATTTAACACTATTGCTAATCAAACATATAGAGAGTTATCAAGTATATTTGAAATTAAAAATCTAGGGTTTATTAACTCTTCAAATGAAATAAATTATAATGATACTTCCGCTATCGATTCTTATAATGAGTATTACTATCTAAATTCACCTATAATAGTTACTAGCTCAGTAGAATTCTTTAATATTTTATATTCTACTAAGAAAAAAAATCTTCTAAAATTTTATGCTTTAGTGGATTCAACAATTATAATTGATGAAATTCAGGCATTTAACATTAAAACATGGAAGAATTTTTGTAAAGATATGGATCTATTGACTAAAATTTTTAATATAAATTTTATAATAATGAGTGCTACTCTACCAAAATTTGAGAATTTTTTGAAAAACTATAATTATTTAATAAAAGATAGCAGTAAATATTTTAAAAACCCTTATTTTTTAGAGAGAGTTGGTATTTCAAAGATAGATATAAAAACCTTAGAGGAACTAAAGGATAAAATTTTAATAGAATATGGGAAAACAGATAAAGTATTAATCGAATTTATAAATAAAAAAATGGCTAATGAATTTTATAGATTAATACTAAAAGAAAATATAAAAGTTGATTTAATAACAGGAGATACTTTAAATAAAGAAAAGGATAGACTTATTTTAAAAACAAAAGATAAAGACTATTCAGGAATATTAATAGGAACTCAAATAATAGAAGCTGGCATAGATATTGATTTTGATATTGGATTTAAAGACTCTTCTATCCTTGAATCAGAAGAGCAATTTTTAGGAAGGATAAATAGAAATAGCCTAAAAAAGAATAGTAAAGTCTATTTCTTTGATTTGTATAAAGCAGACTTAATTTATAGGAATGATATTAGATCTACTGTTGAATTTACAATATCACAATCTGAAATATTTAATTTCCTAAGAGAGAAAAATTTTGGTTCTTATTCTTCTAAAGTTTTAAAAAAACTTGATGAAGAAAGAGAGTTTAAAGGATATTATAATTTTATAAAAAAGGAACAGGTAATGGAACTAATCACGAAGGATACTATGTCACTTTTTATATCAAATAATAAAAACAACTTCTTAATAGAAGAATATGGAAAAGTTTCTTGGGATAAAACTTTAAATTATTATGAAAAGAGTATAAAGATAAAAAATTTAAGAGCAAAAATTTATGACAATTCAATTAATGTTTATGATAAATTTTTAGACGAGAATAGAAATAAAATAAAAGAAACACTAGGATTAAAATGGATAAAAGAGGAAGATTTTATTAAATAAGTGACCTGTCGACCTCTAATAGACCAAAAATATCCGTGTATCGACAGATTAAAAAATCATTGGAAATAAAAGGATTTTAGATTTATCTACTGATTATTTATAAATTTTAAGATCTAATAGAGGAGATCGACAAATATATAGCTTTTAGGCAAATAGAATCAACGGGGGAAAGTATACCTGTATAAGATTAACTAATGTAGATTGGAAATAGGACAGATAATAAACTACTTACAGAACAGAAAAGGTATAAGATTAACTAATGTAGATTGGAAATTGATGTTAGTTCCCTTTTGTACCATGTACACAGACCTAGTATAAGATTAACTAATGTAGATTGGAAATACTACCATATAATCTCTATTTTTTTCAAATGATTCTGTATAAGATTAACTAATGTAGATTGGAAATGCCTTTATAGCAGATTGAGTTGCATTAAAACTTGATAGTATAAGATTAACTAATGTAGATTGGAAATACAAATACCTCGAATATGTCACCTGTATTTATTAGGTTGTATAAGATTAACTAATGTAGATTGGAAATTATTCAAAACTACCTTTTCCATCTTCTTCAAACGATCGTATAAGATTAACTAATGTAGATTGGAAATACTCTAAGCCCTAATCTTTTAGTCTGTTTAGTCTCTTTGTATAAGATTAACTAATGTAGATTGGAAATATGCTTCAACCGGATTATTAGAGAAAGCTAGTGTAAGTATAAGATTAACTAATGTAGATTGGAAATTATTTATCCCTCAATAATATTTCCATGCTTCTGTCGTATAAGATTAACTAATGTAGATTGGAAATACCGCGAATCTATCTTTATGCCTAGCAAAACTATCGTATAAGATTAACTAATGTAGATTGGGAATTCGTATGATGCAAGAGCCGCGTTAATCGTAAGAGGTATAAGATTAACTAATGTAGATTGGAAATGCCATCTTAGACATCTCTGCATCCATATCTGGCATCTTGTATAAGATTAACTAATGTAGATTGGAAATACTAGTGCCTTAACTCTTAGCATTGAATCTTCAAGTATAAGATTAACTAATGTAGATTGAAAATAACACTGTAAGCGGTACAAATGATAATAGTTCGAAGTATAAGATTAACTAATGTAGATTGAGGGGCTGTTGCAAGTTTTGTGTAAACTCTAAAAATTAATGTAAAACTTTTATAAAAAGAGGAGTAATAATTCTTTAATTATTGCTTCTCGTTTTTAATATATTAGAACTTTATTTTTTGTATGTCAATAGCAGAGCCT
>NZ_JBAHZY010000111.1:0-5507 GCF_037132775.1 Psychrilyobacter sp. | reverse complement strand
GGCTCTGCTATTGACATACAAAAAATAAAGTTCTAATATATTAAAAACGAGAAGCAATAATTAAAGAATTATTACTCCTCTTTTTATAAAAGTTTTACATTAATTTTTAGAGTTTACACAAAACTTGCAACAGCCCCAAGGAAAACTTTGGTTAGACTATTAAAAAATAAGTTAGAAAGAAAAAGGATTTGAGAAATATATTTCTCAAATCCTTTTTCTTTTTAAAATCCCAAACTATCTAAAATTTTGTTACCTAAATCTCTATTTTTTCCTCTATATGGATAGCAGTGAATATGGATAGCCGGGTTAAAGTTGATCTCAATTATCCCGTGATTACTCTCATTTGGAAGTTCCTTAATATCTTTTATCATCATATCCACACCACAGATGGTAGCATCTGCAGCCTTGGCTGAATCTATGGCAATCTGTTTATATTCATCTGAAATATCATCGGTAAAGTCTATGCTGTCTCCTCCAGTGCTGATATTTGAATTTTCTCTGAGATAGATAGTTTCATCTTTTTTCGGTATATAGTCAAAGTTTAGATTTTGACCAGCTAAAAATGTTTTCTCGGCTTCTCCTAAAAAAATCTTCTGGAGGGGTTTTTTATAGCCTGTTCCCCGTAAAACATCCTTGTTTTTTTCCTCCACCAATGTTCGGATCGTATTTTTTCCATCTCCCAAAACATTTGCAGGAACCCTGTGGAGAATTCCCACAACTTTATTATCTAAGACAAAAATTCTGTATTCTTTCCCCTCTATAAATTCCTCTATCAGGATGGAATCATCTTCTTTGAAGGCAAATTTCAGAGCATTTTGATAATCTTCTGGAGTAAAATCCTCAGACAGGATAGTTATTCCCAACCCAAAATTAGTGGAGTTGGGCTTAACCACTGTTTTAGATCCGCAATATCTATAAAAATCATCTATAGCATCCTCGGAATTGGTATAATATCCTCCTTTAGGAACTCTTATCTTATTTTTTTCGAGTATTTTTTTAGTAACTAATTTATTTTCCATGATTAGGATTGAGCTATATGAATCCAGGGAAGTTTTAGTAGCCTGAACTATATATTCTGTCTTCCCATCCATAGTCAGGGAGATAAAATTTTCCTTCCTATCCAGGATCTCAAATTTTATTCCCCTTTTAATAGCATCCTTGAGTAAAATTTGGGTGGAAAGCTCCAAATCTTCATACCCCTTCAGGGCAAAGCTATCAATTTGGCTTTTTTTATAGTGTTTTTTAGCTAAATTCAGATTAAAATCTATAAATCCTTCCTCTCTGATTCCGCTTTCGATTTTACTTGAGATAAGAAGATCGGTGTTGTGAAATGATTCTAAAGCTTCTCTGAGAGTATTTTTATAATTTAAATTAGAAATTCCTAAATCTTCTACAGTTTTCTCTATTTTTGAAATTATATCCAGTCCTAGGTCTTTTAAAAATTTAAATTCTCCTCCATTAAATAACTCTAAATCAACCTTTCTGCCGTAGTGGGCTACTAGCTCGTGGTTTTTATTTCCTTCCCACAGCTCTTTCTCTGTGAGGTTATCTTCATCTGTAAACAGGCAGAACAACAGAAATAGGTGTACAAAGTATAGCTGGTCTATGGAAATTCCTGTTTTTATCATGGGATTTAGATCAAGTAACCTGACTTCTAAATATTCAATCCCGTCTTCTTCGATGGATTTCAATAAGTTTTTATTGTCTTTAGCCTTCAACCTGATAGGACTGTAGTATTCTTTTTCATTGATTAATTTCCCCTGAGAGATCAATTTTTTGATGTCTTCTACATATTCTGCTCTAGAATCGTATGAGATATTGAATACTTCCTTATTCTTATACCCACACATCCCATTTCTAAATGAGTTTCCTGAGGTATAGGAGAATGAATCAGGAGCCACTTCATCCAGCATATCCACACATTTTCGACTGTATGTACCATGAATACTAGGATTAGCTCCAAATAAATATATGAGGGTCCATCTGTATTTAAAGAAATTTTTGGAAATTTTCAAGTAGATCTCATCTTTAAATAATTTAAAATCAGAACTTTCAGACTCACTGTATAGTAGGTTTAAAAATTCATCTTTAAAGGAAAAATTATAGTGGATTCCTGATAAGAGTTGTTTTTGTTTACCGTATTTTTGAGAAAGATAATCCCTGTATTTTTGAGCTCGAATTCCTTCACAGGTTTTTTCAAATTTAGAAACAGGGATATCTTCTTCGTCTGGGAGTGACGGAGGAGTACTTTGGGGCCAGAGGTATTCATCTTTTAACTCCAAACTCACAATATCATGTAAACTCTCTAAAAAATTATAAGTTTCCTCAATAGTATCCATAGAGGGGGTGATCACCTCCACCTGACTCTCAGAAAAATCGGTGGTAATATATGGATTTTTCAACTTATTTCCAAAAATATTAGGATGTTTTGTCATAGCAAGGTGACCGCTAGAATCTACCCTAACATTTTCTTTTTCTATCCCAAAATTGCATTTAGTTAAAAATTTATTTAATTTTTTTTCATTTATAATATTTATTAAGTTTTTCATATATATCCCCCTGACGGCTGTTAGCCTAATGAATAATTGAAAATGTACAATGAATGATTAAATTCAAAACATTTTCAAATTGGATTTCTATCTAATTTTATTTATTTTAAATCTGCGTATACTTTAGTATCCGTGTGCTATTTATATTCTTCGTTTAATTCGTGACTAAAGTTTTGTCTTCCTTAAATCTTTTTAGATGGATCATAAACCAAATTGGAAGGACTACTCCTTTAAGTATACTACTAATTGTAATACTCCACCAAATACCATTTAATCCTAATGCTGTGGCAGAAAGTAGGAGAGCCACAGGTATACGAGCTCCTGTAAGTATTATACTTACGATAGATGGAGGTAATGTTTTACCAATACCTTGGAATCCCCCTACAGTGGTCATCTCTATTACCATAAATAGCTGTGATACTCCTAATATCCGCAGGTAGTCAGCTCCTAAACGGACTATATAATCATCCTGTAAAAATATCCTAAATATAGACTCTGGAAAGACTATCAAGATGAAACTTACAAAAACTCCTAGGATAGAGATTATTCCAATGGCATTGAAATATCCTTTTTTTATCCTGTCATACTTTTTAGCTCCGTAGTTTTGACCCACAAAAACAGCCAATGCTCCTTGGAACCCACCTGCTGTAACCCATGAAATAGACTCTATCTGTACTCCTATTCTTTGTACAGCTATTGCGTCAGCACCCCAATCAGCTATGATCCTGGCGATAAACACAGAGAAGCCTGTAAAAAGAATTCTCTGAGCAGCTATAGGGGTACCTATCTTAATAATATCTCTGGTTTTTTTCATGTCATATGTGAATCCATGGGTAAATATCTTATAAATTTTTCTTAAATAGATAAATAAAATAATAGAAACTATTGTTTGAGCTATAACTGTGGCTATGGCAGCTCCTACGACTCCTAATTTTGGAAATCCAAATAATCCAAAGATTAATATTGGGTCTAAAATTATATTTAGGATAAGCCCGATACTGGTTATCAAAAATGGGGTCTTACTGTCTCCGTGTCCATTGAATATCCGAGTAAAAACAAGTGACAGGGCTGAAAAAAATATCCCAAAAGCTGTGATGGTCATATAATCTATAGCCATCTTTTCAATTTCTGGGTTGTTTAGCTTGAAAAACCCTATAAGTTGATATCTAAAAATTAAAATTGCAACTATAAAGACAGTAATAAGACCTATGGTGTTGATGATAGAGGTTTCGGCGTAGGAGTTTGCTTTTTCATAATCTTTTTGCCCTATAGATTGAGATGTTCTAATCCCTGTACCTATAAAGATAAGGGCTGTTATTGCAAACCCGAATTTTAGAAAAAATCCGGCTGTACCAACGGCAGCTACAGCTCCGTTTCCTAATCGTCCGATCCAAATCATATCTATCATATTGTATGCCATTTGAATGAGTGACATCCCCATGATGGGTAGGGAAAGGAGAGTCAATTTATAAAGGATATTTCCCTCGGTTAAATCATGTTTTTTTTGCATCTTGCCCCCTGTGGCTTTTAGCCTAATGTATATAATGTATAATTTTGTCTACAATAGTTTTTTTTTATAGTTCGTAGCGAGGTCTTCACAGTTTTTCAAAAGGTTGAGAGTTTTATCATCTGATATACGATAGTGGGAATAGTTTCTCTCCTTTCTTTTGACAATTAAACCAGCATTACTGAGAATTTTTAGATGCTGTGATAGGTTTGCCTGGGTAAATTCGGTGTCATCGACTAGTTTACACACACAGAGTTCACCGCTCACTAATTTTTTCAAGATCTTTAATCTTAACGGGTGACCTAGAGCTTTGAATATTCTAGCTTGAAAATCAATGTTATTCATAAATTGCCTCCTTAAGTATGTAACTAAATAATTATTTGCTTATATATTATGTTATTTTAATTGTAAAAGCAAGGAAAATTTATTAAATTAAACTTTAGATTCTATTGTATATTAAATAGATGTATAATAATGTATATTACATAAAAAAAAGGGGTGGAAGAGATGAAAATAGGATTTGTGTGTAATGGGAATTCCTTTAAATCTATCATAGGTGAAAGGTTCGGGAATGAATTTAATGATGGAACTTTTGAGATCTATTCGGCGGGAACAAAACCAGCAGAAAAATTAAATGAAGCAGGAAAGAAAATAATGGAATCCAAAGGTTATTCGATGGATGGTTATTTTCCTGAGGATATGGATACATTACCTAAAAAACTAGATGTGTTGGTAAAGATGGGATGTAATATAGATTGTCCGATCTATATGGCAGATAAAGTGGTAAATTTTGGATTGGAAGATGTAGATGATAAAGAAGAGTGTATAGAGTTAATAAAAATGAAGGTGAAGGGATTATTTGAGACTTTAAAAAGAGGTAAAAAAGGTGAATCGGCAACAAGCTGTTGAGGAGATGTAAGGGATAATTCTGGAATAGAATTAAAGGAAGATGAAAAAATAAAAACTCCTAGAGAGAAAAAAATGTATGAATATATCTGTTATTGCGACAAGGTAACCAAAGGAGACATAGTTACCGCTGTATTTGGAGGAGCCAAAACTTTGAAGGAAGTCATGGCAATTACAGGAGCTATGGCACATCCAAATTGTCAGGAGAATAATCCAAAAGGCATCTGTTGTGAGAATGATATAATGGAAGTAATAAAAGAATATAGTTAGATTTTAGAAGGTTTACCGGAAATTTGGTAAACCTTTTTATATGAAAAACCTTTTCGAATAAAGGTCAAATTATAGTTTTGAGTATATCTATAGAGATAGAGTTTAGAAAGATGATATATTGAAAATTGATAAAGGAATATAATGGTCGTATAAATTCATACAAAGAGTGTTTAACCTTAAGCAAAAAAATAGGGTATAATTTAAGAAAACAATATGGGGGATTTTGATTATGAATACACGAAAAACTTACTCTTCTAAGTTTAAATTTAAGATCG
>NZ_JBAHZY010000046.1:0-12672 GCF_037132775.1 Psychrilyobacter sp. | reverse complement strand
GCTCTGCTATTGACATACAAAAAATAAAGTTCTAATATATTAAAAACGAGAAGCAATAATTAAAGAATTATTACTCCTCTTTTTATAAAAGTTTTACATTAATTTTTAGAGTTTACACAAAACTTGCAACAGCCCCAGATTTTAAATTCTTTGCCTTCTAAAATACTCTTTTTAAACTTCTCATTGGTCACCTTTTCAAAATGAACTAAATCTACAAAATATATTACTCTACTTTCCTCTATATCCCATCTTATTAAGTTCACTTCTGTACTATTGAAATCACCAAAGATAGCGATATCTATGTCAGAAGTTTTTTTATATTTTTTGCTTGCTCTAGAACCAAAAATGATTGCTTTTTCTACCCCATGTAGAATTAAAATAGCTCTTAATTCTCCCTCTGACCTCTCCTCTAATCCAAACATCATTCTACCTCTTTATCTTTAATTTCTAGGAAAAACGTTTTTAATTCTTCATAATAAGAACTAACTATTTTTTCATAAATTTCATCGGAAGTTGATTGGGAATAGGTATGGGTAGTGAGGTTTCTATCCTCAATCATGTCTATCCACAGTTTAGCATCCTGTATGATTTCATTATTAAATCCTGTCCGAATAGTACTTCTAGGAGCTTTGGCTTCTGTAAGACCTTCAGAATTAAGGAAATATTTCATGACTTTCCAGGATAATTCTAGTGTAAATTCAAATCTTTGTATAACACCATCTCTTATGGTGGATGAGTTTATTGTTTTACTTTCTTCTATAGCTTCTTTTAAACGTTCCAATGCATTTTTGTAATCAGATATTCTTTCATCCCATCGTTTAGCCATGATTATTTCTCCTCTTTGATTTTGTTATTATTTATAATAATTATATCATAAAATTTAATGTATACATTTAATATTTTAATAATCGGGAATCAAAATATTGATAATCATGGTCAAAAGTTAATATTCGTATAACTTTTATAAAATTTATGTGCTGAAGGTCAGCGACTATAAGCTATGGAATTTTAAACCAAGAAAAAGATAAGGTGTTTCCCAAATTCAGTGTAAATTAAAATATTCCTTTTCTAACTATTGGAGGTATAATCTAGTAATAAGGAAGGAATTTGATATTGAAAATATTTCATCTTTAATTTTATTATCGATGTTATCGGTATCGGCGTCTACCTATAACCCATTTATTTATTTTAGATTTTAAATTTTTTATAGATTAAAGAACATTAATAAATTACTTAGGGGGAGATGAAAGCATGAAAGGAATAATACTAGCTGGAGGGTCTGGAACAAGACTTTATCCAATAACAAAAGCAATATCTAAACAGATAAACCCAATATATGATAAACCAATGATATATTATCCATTATCGGAACTTATGCTGGCAGATATAAGAGAGGTTCTTATTATATCAACACCTAGAGATCTCCCTACTTTTAAGGAGCTGCTTGGGGATGGAAGCGACTTTGGGATGAAGTTAGAATATGCAGTACAGGAAAATCCAAATGGACTTGCGGAAGCATTTCTTATAGGAGAGAAGTTTATAGATGGAGAACCTTGTGCCTTAGTGCTTGGGGATAACATTTTTTATGGTCATGGTCTTACTGGAATGGTGACAGACGCTTCTAAAAGAACAAAGGGAGCTACAGTATTTGGATACCCGGTAACTAATCCTGAATCTTTTGGAGTTATAGAACTCGACGAAACAGGGAAAGCAGTTTCATTGGAGGAAAAACCAACTAATCCAAAATCAAATTTTGCTATACCGGGATTATATTTCTATGACAATACAGTGGTAGAAAAAGCAAAAGCTGTAAAGCCATCTCATAGGGGAGAATTAGAAATAACAACCCTAAATGAGGTGTATTTAGATGAAGGATCTTTAAATGTTATAAATCTAGGGAGGGGAATGGCATGGTTGGATACAGAAACCCATGAAGCATTACTAGATGCTGCCAACTTTGTATCTACAGTACAAAAAAGACAAGGGGTTATGGTGGCTTGTTTAGAAGAAATAGCGTATAACAATGGATGGATAGATAAGGTTGAGGTAGAAAAATTAGCAAAACCATTATTGAAATCACATTATGGAAAGTATTTAATGAATCTTATAAAGTAGAAAGATTATGACAAATAACGAGTGACATTTATAAAAAATAAGAACTTAGTCTGCGTCAAAAAAAGGAGAAATTAAAATGTCAAAATTTAAAAGAATAGAAACTGGGATAGAGGGGTTAGTTGTTATTGAGCCTAATGTTTTTGGTGACGATAGAGGATTTTTTATGGAATCTTATTCTAAGAAAGACTTTGAAGAGATTGGATTGGATATGGACTTTGTATAAGACAATCATTCTAAATCTAAAAAAGGTGTCCTTAGAGGATTACATTTTCAAACTAAGCATACTCAAGGAAAATTAGTAAGAGTTATAGCTGGATCGACATTGGATGTAGCTGTAGACCTACGATCTGGAAGTAAAACTTTTGGACAACATTTCATTGTGAAGTTGACAGAACAAAATAAAAAGATGTTCTATGTGCCAGAGGAATTTGCTCATGGTTTTTCAACTTTAGAATCTGACACAGAGTTCCAATAATAAGTGTACCGATTACTATGCACCAGAATTTGATTCGGGAGTATTATGGAATGATAGTGATATAAATATTGATTGGAGCTTTGAGAAATATGGATGGAAAGAAGAAGAAATCTTATTATCTGAAAAAGATAAAGTACAACAGACACTAAAAGAATTCATAGAGAGTGGAGTGAAGTTATAAGAAGAAAAAAAATGTAACTAGTGAACATAACTTAAATATAAAAAGATTTTTTGACGCAGACTTTAACAGACTTTGAAAAGAAGACTTTTAGTTATTTGACTAAGATAAAGAGTCAGATTTTTGTCGGTATTAAAAGTTAGAATTTAGTCTGCGTCTAAGAATTTTCAAGAGGTGGAATATGATATTAATCACGGGGGCTAATGGGCAGTTAGGTCATGATTTTCAAAGGTTATTTGATGAATTAAAGATAGAATATGTAGCTACAGATTATAAAGAGTTAGATATAACCAATATAGAAAAAATTAGAGAATTTGTAAAAGGCGAAAACTATACTCACATAATTAGTTGTGCTGCTTACAATGATGTGGATAAAGCAGAGTCAGAGAGGGAACTATGTTATAAATTAAATACATATGCTCCAAGAGATATGGCGATTGTAGCAAAAGAAATAGGAGCAATATTTGTAACATATTCAACAGGTTTTGTATTTGAAGGAAATAAAAAAGTTCCTTATACAGAGGAAGATATACCTAATCCTCCGTCAGTCTATGCAAAATCTAAACATGAGGGAGAAAAACAAACCTTGGCAGCCTATGAAAAAACTTTTGTAATAAGAACAAGCTGGGTTTTTGGGATTGCTAATAACAACTTCAATAAACAGGTTATAGGCTGGTCCAAAGGAAGAGATAAATTAAATATTGTGGATGATCAAGTATCTGTACCTACGTATTCAAAAGATTTGGCAGAGTTTTCATGGAAACTAATAGAAAGTAAAGAGTTTGGATTATATCAACTTTCAAATAGTGGAGAGTGCAGCAAGTATGAACAGGCAAAATATGTATTGGAGTCAATTGGTTGGAGAGGAGAGCTAGGAACAGCTAGAACAGTTGACTTTAACTTGCCGGCTAAAAGATCAGAGTATTCTAAGGTATCTAGTGAAAAAGCAGAGAAGGTAATAGGTGAAAAAATGCCAAGCTGGCAGGATGCCATAGACAGGTTTTTAGAGGAGATAAATAACTAAAAATAGGGGTCTAACCCCTTTTTTTGATGGATATTAAAAGTTTTTAAATTGTAAGACCGCTGACATTTAAGGTTGTAACTGTGCTGTTTTCTAGTTTACCGTATTTCGATTGTAGGGGTGTAATTACGGGG
Source organism: Psychrilyobacter sp. (assembly GCF_037132775.1). Lineage (GTDB taxonomy): Bacteria > Fusobacteriota > Fusobacteriia > Fusobacteriales > Fusobacteriaceae > Psychrilyobacter. The sequence goes on along the minus strand of NZ_JBAHZY010000046.1, from coordinate 8,749 downwards.
AAGTTTTTAGGGGAGCACAGGAGGGGAGTGAGAGGGTATAATTGATAATAGAAGGAAAAAAAGTTTTAGTCGCAGAGACATTTTGGGAGTGCCTATTTCCTGTTAAATAGTGGGTAGATATGGTAAGATATGGAGAATACCCATAAAAAGTATCATCAAAATATTAATAGATATAGATTTTGTGAAGAAGGGGAGAGAGATGAAGCATAACAAAAATATACTTACAAGGGTTATATTTTTTATAATAATATATATAACTTATTATAAATTATATCGAATATTCCGTAGAGCAGATAATTTAGCTTTTTATACTATGTTTTTAATTATGGGTCTAGCTTATTACCTTATAGGGTATTTGGACTTTAGTAATGGGAAAATAACTAAAAAAGATATAGTATATTCTGTAGTAATAAATTCTATTTTAGGTGGAATAAACTATGTTTTTATAGGGAGTAAAAAAGAATTTGGTGTATTTATAGTAATGATAGTAGTTGCAAATTTAGTTAAATATTTATTGGCAAGTTTAAATAAAAATAGAATAAATGTTCTTTTAACAGGAGAAAATGAACTGACTCATAAAATAAAACAAAGTATTGTTAAGTCCGACAGATATGTATATATAGGGAAATGTTGTAATGAAAATATAGAACGTTTAAAAGAAATTGTTTTTGAAAAAAAAATAGATCTGATAATAATAACAGAAAAATCTATTTTAAAAGAGTATAAAAATTTATTGTTAGATCTTAAATTAAAAGGAATAAAAATACAGACCTATTGGCAGTTTAATGAGGAAGTAGAAGGAAAGATAGATGTAACAAAGATAGATGAAGAATGGTTAATCTACAGCCTGGGATTTGATATTTTACACAATAGTATTCAAAGAAGGGTTAAAAGATTATTTGATATAGTGGTGGCGATTATAATATCAATATCCGTTTTACCAATTATGCTTATAACAGTCATTCTACTAAAGGTAGTAGGATTTATAGATAAAAAAGAATCGGGACCTCTACTATTTTGCCAGATGAGGATAGGCTTAGGAAATGAACCTTTTAAGATATATAAGCTTCGAAGTATGATAACCAAAGAACACTGGGCAGAGATAGGTTTTGATCCAGAAAAAGAAAGCTGGACAACTGTAGGAGATCCAAGGATTACAAGAATAGGTGATTTTTTGAGAAAAACCAGATTGGATGAATTACCTCAATTGTTGAATGTATTTCGAGGAGATATGTCTTTCGTGGGACCAAGACCAGAGAGTGTAGCCTATGTGGAAGAACTGGAAAAAACAATTCCATTTTACAATCTGAGACATAGTATACAGCCGGGATTAACTGGATGGGCACAGGTAATGTATCCCTACGGAGCTACTGTAGAAGATTCACTCAGGAAGCTGGAATTTGATCTCTACTATATAAAGTATCAAAACTTTGTCATGGACATAGGGACATTTTTTAAGACGGTAAAGACGGTACTGTCTGTAAAGGGGAGATAGATGCACTAGTAATTTTGAATAAAAAAACTTTCAACGCAGAGGCTCAGAGATCTCTGTGTTGGATCATTAGAATTTAAATTAAAGATAGATAAGGAGAAATATTTATGATAAACATCATATTATGTGGTGGGAATGGGACTAGGTTATGGCCGGTAAGTCGTACATTGATGCCGAAGCAGTTTGTTAAATTATTTAATGATCAGTCATTGTTTCCGTTGAGAGTGGAAAGAAATAATAAGGTATGTGACAGTAATTTTATTATCTCAAATACAGAGCAATACTTTTTAGCTGTAGATCAATTGGAAGAGGATAAAAAATATAACTTTAAAAATGCTAAATTTTTACTGGAGCCAGTAGGAAGAAACGCTGCTCCTGCAATAGCTTTGGCATGTTTTGATCTCGATCCCAATGAGGTAGTATTGGTGACTCCATCGGATCATCTAATAAAAGATGAAGTGGAATATGAAAGGGTATTGGTAGAAGCTAAAAGATTGGCAGAAGAAGATAATTTGGTAACCTTTGGTATTACACCAGAGTTCGCTGAGACTGGGTATATTGAGAGTACCAAATGTACAATTGACAATGGAAGTACAAGGATTAGATGTTAAGGCATTTCATGAAAAACCTGATTTGGAGACGGCTACAAAATATTTAGAAGCTGGAAATTATTATTGGAACAGCGGGATGTTTTGTTTTAAGGCTGGGGTATTTTTAGAGGAATTAAAAAAAAATTCACCTAAAATATATGAGGCTAGTAAAGCAGCCTTTGAAAATAAGATAAACTTAGAAGAAAAACAAATGAGAATAAAGACGGATGATATGTTAAATATTCCAGATGACAGTATAGACTATGCTGTCATGGAAAAATCTGATATAGTGAAGGTGTAATACTATCAAATATAAAATGGTCGGATGTTGGAAGTTTTGATGCACTGGCAGAGGAACTGCCCAACGATGAAAATAATAACTTTGTATTGACTAAGAAGCATACTGAATTAATAGATGTAGAAGATCTCATAGTAGTAGATACAGAGAATGCACTACTCATCAGTAAAAAAGGTTCGAGCCAAAAAATAAAAGAAAGGGTAATGAAGTTGAAAAAAGAAGGGTCGCCCCTGCCGAATATTCATCTAAAAGCTCATAGGCCATGGGGGACATATGAGGTATTGGTAGATACTCCGGGATATAAAGTTAAGAGGATAGAGGTAAAACCAGGGAAAAGATTGAGCCTACAAAAACATTTCCATAGAAATGAACATTGGATAGTAGTTTCTGGAACAACTACTGTAACTATAGGAGATGAAATGAAATTACTCAGACCCAATGAGAGTACTTATATTAAGATGGATGAGATCCATAGGTTAGCTAATGAAGGAAAGATACCGGTAGTAATGATCGAAGCACAGGTAGGAGAATATACTGGGGAAGATGATATAGTGAGAATAGAAGATGACTTTAAAAGATGTTAAAAGTACGTAAATTGAATAAAGAATAATAATTTTAAAAATGAAGCTAAGTATATTCTAAGATTATACTAGAAATAGTGATATAACAAAATATTTAGATTAGGAATAAATAAGCTTAACTTATAAGGAGAAAAAATGAAAAAAGTAGGGATATTGACGATAGTAAACTATGATAATTATGGAAATAAACTTCAGAATTATGCTGTAGAACAATTAGTAAAAAAAAATGGATATCAACCAGAAACAATAATAAATAAAAGAGAATATAAAAAGAGTTTAATTAAAAAGTTAATATTATTTACTAAGAGGATTATTAAAATTTGCTTAGGATATAAGCTAAATAATTCTATTTTAGAAAAAAATAAAATATTAAGATTTAAAGATTTTTCAAAACGATATTTAAATGAAAGTAATTTTGAAATATATTATAATGACATTACCAAATTGGATCAAAGTGATTATTATAAAGTAATAATAGGAAGTGATCAAATTTGGAATCCAAATTTTGGAGAAAAAGGTGCTAGCGATAATAATTTTGCTCAATTTGTACCAAAAGAAAAAAGAATAGCGTTTTCACCAAGTATTGCTGTTTCTAAGATAGAAATCGAATGGCAAAGTAAATATAAAAAATGGATGGAAGAAATTCCCTTTTTATCTTGCAGAGAAGAAGTTGGGGCAAAATTAATTAAAAATTTAACAGGAAGAGACACAGAAGTGTTAGTTGATCCAACAATGGTCTTAACTAAAGAAGAGTGGAAGTTTTTTTCTCTTCCACAAGAAAATAAAACAAAGAAAAAATATATTTTAACTTATTATTTAGGTGATTTAGAAGAAGAATATGAGAGGAAGGTAAAAAAAATAGCTCAAGAAAATAATTTTGATATAATTAATTTATGTGATAAAAATATACCAGATTTATATATGGCAGATCCTAGAGAGTGGGTTGATTATATTGCAAATGCAGAACTATTTTTAACTGATTCTTTTCATGGAGTAGTATTTTCTATACTAATGGAAACTCCATTTATAGTTTTCAATAGAATTTCAAATCATGTTTCTATGAATTCAAGAATGGATACTATACTTTCAAAATTTAAATTTGAAAATAGAAAAAAAGAGGAAGTATTTGATAGAGAAAATTATTTTAATATTGATTTTAATCATTGTGAAGAAATATTAAAAATAGAAAGAAAGAAAGCATTAAATTATTTGAAAAATGCTTTGGATAATTAAAATGAACCAACGGAAAGCAGGCGCACTTTTATCATATATTTCAATGTTTTTAGGATATGGAATTTCTATCATATACACACCTTATATGTTAAGAAAATTAGGTATGTCAGAATACGGGTTATATACACTAGTAGCATCTACAATAAATTATCTATCTTTATTGAGCTTAGGTTTAGGAGCTTCGTATATGAGAATTTATTCTAAATATTCAATTAAGAAAGAAAATAAAAAAATAGAAGAATTGAATGGTATGTATTTAACTATATTTTCTCTAATATCTGTAATTACAGTTATCATTGGAGTTTATTTATCAAGTAAAGCAGGTATTTTATTTGGAAGTAAATTAACAAGTGATGAGATAGAAATCGCTAGAAATTTAATGTTAATATTAACATTAAATATAGCTTTAACTTTTCCTAAATCAGTATTTACAACATATATTCAAGCCAATGAGAGATTTATTTTCTTTAAACTATTACAGATGTTTAGTACTGTTATGACACCTATATTGGTTGTAGTAGTATTATTAATAGGATATAAATCTAAAGGACTAGTTTTAATAACTTTAATTATGCAAATACTGACATTTTTAGGAAGTGTAGTTTATTGTAAGAAAAATATAAATATAAAAATTAGATTTAACAATTTTGATTTTAAGTTAATGAAAGAAATATTTATTTTTTCAAGTTTTATATTTCTAAACATGATTATAGATCAGATAAATTGGAATATAGATAAAATAATTTTAGGAAGATTTTGGGGAACATCAGCAGTTGGAATATATGGTATAGCATCTCAATTAAATATTTATTATTTATCAATCTCTACAACTATATCAAGTGTATTTATACCTAAAGTAAATAAATTGGTAGCAGAAGGACACAATAATAAGGAATTAACAGAAATTTTTGTGAAGATTGGAAGAATACAATTTTCGATCATGATGTTAATATTGAGTGGATTATATATTTTTGGTAAATCATTTATAAAAATGTGGGCTGGAGTAGAATATGTAAGTGCATATTATATATTATTGATTATTATTACTCCAGTAACAATTCCGTTAATTCAAAACATAGGAAATGAGATACAAAGAGCAAAAAATAAACATAAGTTTAAGTCGAAAATGTATCTTGTTATATCAATTGTTAATCTATCGATGAGCATACCACTTGCAAAACATTATGGGGGTATAGGAGCCGCTATAGGAACAGGGTTAGCTTTTTTTATAGGTAGTGGAATAATAATGAATATTTATTACCATAAATATCTCCAATTAGATATTATATATTTTTGGAAAGAAATGAGTTTATTATTTTCTTCATTAATAGTTCCATTATTATTTGGAGTCTATGTTTATATTAAAATTGATTTGGATATCTTAAGCAACTTTATAATATTTGGATTGATATATACGGCTATCTATTCAGTATTTATTTATATATTTGGGTTAAATGATTATGAAAAGAGTTTGATTATAAAACTAATAAAACGAAAATAAGGAGAATTTATGAAAAAAATTAAATTTAATAATGAGATGGAAATGCCCTTAATAGGGATTGGAACATGGCCGATGAAAGGATTAACTTTATTAAAAGCTATAACTTATGCTTTTAAATCAGGTTATAAAAAAATAGATACAGCATCAGCATATAGCAATGAAAAGTGGATTGGATTAGCATTAAAATTAAATTTTAAAAGAAGAAAAGATGTTTTCATTACAACTAAATTGAGTAATACTTCTCAAAGAGATGGAGATATAAGAAAAGCATTTAATGTTAGTTTAAAAAGGTTAGGAGTAAAATATGTAGATTTATATTTAATGCATTGGCCAAATCCAGATACATTTATCAAATCATGGAAAGAGATGGAAAAGTTATATGAAGAAGGTTTAGTTAAGGCGATTGGTGTTTGCAATTTTCAAGAACATCACTTAGAGGAGTTATTGAAAGTAGCTAAAATAATTCCAGTAATAAACCAAGTTGAGCGTCACCCTCTATTATCACAAAAAAAATTAATTGAGTATTGTAAAAATAAAAAAATAATAGTAGAAGCGTATTCTCCTTTTGCAAGGATGGATAAAAAATTAATAGAGAACGAAACTTTAGTAGAAATTTCTAAAAAATACAATAAAGAAGTTACTCAGATAATTTTACGTTGGAATTATCAAAATGATATACCTACCGTACCTAAAAGTTCTAATAAAGAAAGGATTAAACAAAACATAGATATTTTAGATTTTGAATTAAAGGACTGTGAAATGGATAAAATAAATCTTTTAAATGAAAACTATAGGGTTAGGCATAATCCTGATAATTGTGATTTTACAAAGTTATAGGAGTAAATATGAAGAAAATAGATATAATTTTTAAATTAAATATAATAAAGTTTTTTTATTTTAATTTCTTGAAAAAGAATATTAAAGGAAAGATATTACCATATAAAGGGGCAGTTTTAAGTCTAGGAAAAGGTTCTAAAATAAATATAGGAAAGGCACTTCATATCAATGTAGGAAAGATTAAAGGGGCAAAGGCTGAATCCTATCTTCGGTTAGAAGAGGAGGCAACTTTTAATATTAAAAATAGTTTTAAAATATATTATAATGCTGATATTTGTATATTTAAGGGTGCTACTTTAAAAATAGGCAGTGGATTCATGAATGCAGGATCTCAAATTAGATGTAAAAAATCAATTGAAATCGGAGAGAATGTAGCAATTTCAAGAGGGGTAACCATTTGGGATACAGACGCACACCAAATATTTTATGAAGACGGAAGGAAGAGTGTTATTGATAAAAAAGTAACAATTGGAAATAATGTATGGCTAGGTAATAATGTTACAATATTAAAAGGTGTTAAAATAGGTAATAATGTAATAATAGGGGCTGGATCAGTTGTTAATAAAGATATTCCTTCGAATATGCTGGCAGTAGGAATTCCAGCTAAGCCAGTTAAACAAATAAAAGGGTGGAAGTAATGATAGATGAAATCATAAAAAAAGAAGAGTGTTGTGGTTGTGACGCTTGTTATAATATATGTCCAACAGATTGTATTCTTATGAAAAATGATCAAGAAGGGTTTTGGTATCCGTCTGTAAATAATGTTGAATGTATAGAGTGTAATGCTTGTGTAGAAGTATGCCCAGCTCTAAAGAAAGCTTCGATAGAGACAGCTTTAGATATCCCAGAGATAGTTGCAGCTTACAGTACTAATGAAAAAAATAGAGTTGAAAGTACTTCGGGTGGTATGTTTATAGAAGTAGCCACTTCTATAATAAATGAAGGCGGTGTTGTTTTTGGAGCAAGATATAATGAACAACATTTAGTAGAACATTATTATGCTAGTACATTGGAAGGCTTAGAGGCTCTTAAGCAATCAAAATATTTACAGAGTAAGATTGGAGAATCTTTTAGAGAAGTAAAAAAATACTTATTAGAAGGTAAAAAAGTTTTATTTGCAGGGACACCCTGTCATATTGCAGGATTGAAAAATTATTTAAATAAAGATTATAAAAACTTATATTTAATTGATTTTTTATGTAGAGGAGTTATTTCACCTAAAGCATATGAACAATTTTTGAAAAGTATGGAGAATAAGTATAACTCAAAAATAAAAAGAGTTTGGTTTAAAAACAAGACGTACGGTTGGCATAGATTTAGTACTAAAATTATTTTTGAGAATGGTAAAGAATACATTGAAGATAGGTATACAGATGTCTATATGAGAGGTTATTTAGAAGGGCCACTTTTTTTAAGACCAAGTTGTCATGAATGTAAATATAAAACGTTACCTAGATATTCAGACGTTTCATTAGGAGACTTTTGGGGGATTGAAAAGATAAAAAAACATTTGGATCAAGATAAAGGAACATCTATTTTTATGGTTAATTCTGAAAAAGGAAGAGAGTTATTAGAAAAAATAAGTAAAAATTTAATTTATGAAAAAACAAGTGTTAAGGATATTTATTTAGGGAATTCAGCGTTAACTATTTCTGCTCCTTTAACAGAAAAGAGGGGTGAATTTTTTAAAAGATATTTAGAGGAAGATTTTTCAGACTTAGTTACTGAACTATTGAAACCCTCACTTTCTAAAAGAATAAAAAAAACTTTAAGAAAATTTAGAATTTTAAGATTTATAAAGAAGCTATTAAAGATGGTCTACCACTTTCTGGTGCACTAAAAAAAGAAAAATAAAAAATAACTTAAAGGAAACAAAAGTTAGAAGCCTGATAAAATGTTACATTTAATTTCAGATTAAAAAGGAGGATAAGCTTTTTTTAAGCTTTTGAAATAATGGGATAGTTATTATTCTTGGGTGTTTTAATACCCTTATTTTATTTATCTAAATATCATAGATACTTTTATAATTTGGCTGTTTTTTTAATAGTCTTTATTAGTGGCTTTAGATACAAAGTAGGCTATAATGGTCGTATAAATTCATACAAAGAGTGTTTAACCTTAAGCAAAAAAATAGGGTATAATTTAAGAAAACAATATGGGGGATTTTGATTATGAATACACGAAAAACTTACTCTTCTAAGTTTAAATTTAAGATCG
>NZ_JBAHZY010000043.1:0-14037 GCF_037132775.1 Psychrilyobacter sp. | reverse complement strand
AACGATCTTAAATTTAAACTTAGAAGAGTAAGTTTTTCGTGTATTCATAATCAAAATCCCCCATATTGTTTTCTTAAATTATACTCTATTTTTTTGCTTAAGGTTAAACACTCTTTGTATGAATTTATACGACCATTATATGTCCTACATTGTTAAAAAAATCTTGGGAAAATTAGAATTTGAAGGGGTAAAAAATCCTAAGTTTTTATCCATCATTTAATAAAAAAGGCTTCCAAAATTGGAAGCCTTTTTGAGATTTTTTATTTTTTTAGCAATTATAAAAAATTAGTGACAAATTAGATTTATATATTCTGTTTTCTATTAATCTCTATAAAGGGGAAACTTTTTGCAGAGGTTTGCAACATCATTTTTTATGGCTCCTAATATTTCAGATGAACCACCGCTATTTAAAGATCTTAGAATTAATACAGCGACTTCTTTCATCTCCTCTTCTTTCATCCCTCTAGTTGTAAGGGCGGGAGTTCCTATCCTAATACCACTAGTTACAAAGGGGCTTTTAGTATCGTAGGGAATACCATTTTTATTTACCGTGATGTTTGCTTCTTCAAGGATCTTCTCAGCTTCTTTTCCAGTAAGTTTTTTATTAGTAAGGTCAACCAATATCATGTGGTTATCGGTTCCTCCACTTACAATTCTTAGACCTCCTTTTTTTAGTTCCTCAGACAGAGTATGAGCATTTATTATTACCTGTTTCTGATATCCTTTGAATTCTAGACCCAAGGCCTCGTTGAAAGCCGTCGCCTTTGCAGCAATTATGTGCATAAGAGGACCTCCTTGAATTCCAGGAAAGATAACTTTGTTGATCTTTTTTATTAACTCTTCATCATTGGTGAGAATCATTCCCCCTCTAGGACCTCTCAAAGTTTTATGGGTAGTAGTGGTAACAACATGGGCATGAGGAATAGGAGATGGATGTTCTCCAGCAGCCACAAGACCTGCAATATGTGCCATATCTACCATAAGGTAAGCTCCTACCATGTCTGCAATTTCCCTGAATCTCTTAAAATCTATGGTACGAGAATATGCACTGGCTCCAGCTATAATTATACGTGGTTTTACCTCTAGAGCCATTTCTTCCACTTTTTTATAGTCTATTACCTCGGTTTCACTATCTACTCCATAAGAATAAACTTTGTAATCCTGCCCTGAAAAATTGACATTTTTACCATGGGTCAAGTGCCCTCCATGATCTAATTTCATTCCTAAGATGGTATCTCCAGAATTTATCAATGCTCTATATACTGCCATATTTGCCTGAGAACCTGAGTGGGGTTGTACATTTACATATTTCACCCCAAATAGCTCTCCAGCTCTTTCAATAGCAAGATCCTCTGCTACATCAACAAATTGACAACCTCCATAATATCTTTTTCCAGAATACCCTTCAGCATATTTGTTTGTCATTACACTTCCTGCGGCTTCCATTACAGCTTTTGATACAAAATTTTCAGAAGCTATGAGCTCCAAACCATATTCCTGGCGTTCTTCCTCTTTTTGGATGACTTCCCAAAGTTTTTTGTCGTTCATTTTTAATTCATTCATTATAAATCCTCCTTTTGGTATATAAAAAAAGCCGTAGATATATTCAATCTACGGCTTTAAAATTAATAAAATTAAAGTGTCGTTGCAGATATGGATTTACATCAAAAATTCAAAAAGCTATATGATCTTTTTTTATGGCATTTAGAATTTTGTGAGGATATAAATCTTTTAGTCATGGCTTTTTCTCCTTTGAAATTTGTTATTTGATAAAGAATACTGCATAAAAATTAGTTTGTCAAGGAAATATAGAAAATTTTTTTTCAAAGGATTTTTTAAAAAATATCTAAGACTGATGGTTTTCCTTTTTTTAATCTCCTAGACTCGATGCAAATTCCTGTCCAAATTTATAGCAGAGTTCCTTACTTGCACTGTTTAAATTCCAGTTAACTTTTATTCCTTCATTGGCTAATTTCAAAGAAGTAAACTTTAAACTTTCATTTATAACATCTAAATTTTTTGCATTCCATCCATAACTTCCAAAGGCTGCGACACTTTTATCTTTAAAGTTCAAACCTTTGACTGCTTCTAATAGAGCAGCCATTGATGGCAGTATTCTATTGTTGAGAGTGGGAGATCCGAATAAAATCCCTTTGGATTTAAATATTTCTGTCAGGATCTCACTTTCGCTATGTTTGGTACTATTAATCAATAAAATACTTGTAGAAGGAGAGATACTTCTGATCCCATCAGATATAGACTCTGCCATTTTTTTAGTACTTTCCCACATAGTATCATAGGTTATTAGTATTTGATCCTCTTTATAGTTATCACACCATTTCATATATTTTTCAATAATTTGAAGTGGATTTTTTCTCCAAATTACACCATGTGCAGTACAAATTTGATCAATTGTTAGATTCAAGCTTAATATTTCATCAATTTTTCTTTTAATTAGGGGGCTGAATGGTGTAAGTATACAAGCATAATACTTTAATGCTTCATAGTTTAAGATATTCTGATCACATTCATCATTGAATAATCCATTAGCTCCATAGTGTTGACCAAAAGCATCATTACTAAAAAGAATATTTTCTTCACTTAGATAAGACACCATGGAATCTGGCCAATGTAACATTTTCATCTCAACAAATGTTAATTTTTTCTTCCCTAAATCCAAAACGTCACCGGTCTTTACAACTCTAAATTCAGCATCGATCCTATGATAAGCCTTTATAATTTCTACACCCTTATCAGTACAATAGATAGGCGTATTAGGAATTTCTTTCATCAATGCACTTAAAGACCCACTGTGGTCGGGTTCGTTATGATTCATAACAATATAATCAATAGTATTTAAATCAATCTCTTCTTTTAATTGTTCGATCCATTCGGTACTAAAATTTGCAATTACAGTGTCAACTAAAACTATTTTTTCATCTCTTATTAGGTATGAATTATAAGAAGTTCCGTGGGGAATATCTAATTCTTCACCATGAAATTTAGTAATATCTTGATCGATTATTCCAACCCATTTAACACTTTTACTGACGTCGACAAATTTCTTCATATTATTGGCTCCTTTTTTATAAATTTATACAAAAGATATACGACGATTTTAAATTAATCCTACTGTTTCAATTTAAAAGTATTAATTTTTTAAGACTATAATCAACTTTACGCTATGTCTAACACGATTAAAACCTAAAATATTTGGAAGTGAAATTAGAGAATTAAATATTTAAAATAAAAATATCAATTAGAATTTTATGGTTTCTTTTTAGGTATTAACCTATACTTTTATATGGGAATATGTGATAGAATAAAGTGAAAAATATTTAAAATAATAATTTCATATTTAATATAGTGTTGACCTTGAAAAAATAAAAATGAAATAAAAAAATATTTTTTTATTTTGATATAATCAATAAAATTTTAAAAGGAGGTTTTTATGTATTTCCAATCTAATGATTTAAGTGGTGATTTAAGGAATGCGGACTTAAAAAATATAGATTTAAGCTATGCTAATTTAAAGGATCTTGATTTAAGGAATACTAATTTAACCGGTGCAGATCTAAGTACTGTAGATTTAAACATCGCAGATCTAACTGGTGCCAAATTTGATGATATTGCCGACTAAATATTCAATAAATAAAATAATACTTCTTACGAGGGTTAATTTTTTTGATTTTACATCAATAAAATCAACTGTATTTAATAAATTTATGGTCTCTATATTTTTAAGGATTATTATGTATAAAAAAAACTTGACTTTCAACTTTGAAACTGTTATTATAAATTTGTAATCAATACAATTTTATAATAAAAAATTAAACATAGGGAGTGAAGTAGAATGGCTAAAATGAGATGCACAGTATGTGGAGAAATATTAGACGCAAGTGTTGAGGTCTGTCCAGTATGTAAAGCAGGTAAAGATAAATTTGTAGCTTATGATGAAAGTGCTACTGAAGAGTGGGCAACTGAGCATAAATTAGGAGAAGGATTAGCTTGTGGAGATGCAGAGATCATTGAAGGGTTAAAAGCTAACTTTGCAGGAGAATGTACAGAAGTTGGGATGTACTTAGCAATGTCAAGAGTAGCAGACAGAGAAGGATATCCTGAAGTTGCAGAAGCCTATAAAAGAATTGCATTTGAAGAAGCGGAACATGCAGCTAAATTCGCTGAATTATTAGGAGAAGTAGTAACTAATTCATCTGAAGAAAACCTAAGATTAAGAGTAGCAGCAGAATATGGAGCTACATCTGGTAAATTTGAATTAGCTAAGAGAGCAAAAAAATTAGGATTTGATGCAATCCACGATACAGTACATGAGATGGCTAAAGATGAAGCTAGACATGGAAAAGCATTCAAAGGTTTATTAGAAAGACATTTTGAAGGGAAATAATTAATTTAGATTTAAAACTAAAACTAATATAAAGGCGGTAAAAAATATGAAAAAATATGTTTGTGAAGTATGTGGATATGTTTATGATCCAGAAGTTGGAGATGTAGATAACGGAATTGAAGCTGGAACTAAATTTGAAGATCTACCTGAAGATTGGGTTTGTCCTCCGTGTAGCGTAGGAAAAGACTTATTTGCTGAAGAAAACTAAAAAAAACTCTCAAGAAATCCTTGAGAGTTTTTTTTAGTTCCAAATTATATTATGTCTCTCTGATTATTTTCAAGAGTACCATTCGGGTATGGGATAACTATTTTTTTAAATTAAAACTAAAAATTAAATAAATTTAAACTTGTTTCACCTAAGTGACGTCTGATAGGTATAAGCAAATGAAAATAATAATTTTTCATTGCCTTCTTTCCTTAAAATATAAAAATAAAAACCTCCTAACTATTTGACTATTACAGTCGGGAGGTTTTTATTTTATTTGAAATATAATCTTATCCTATAAAAAAAATTAGCTATCTTATATTTTATAAGGTAGTTTTTGGTTTCTTTAAATTTTTTCCATGACCCATCCTTTAATCTGGAAGGACCTGCATTGTAGGCTATCAAGACTTTTTCAATGTCACTGTCATATTTGTTCATAAGATAGTGAAGATAAATGGTACCGATTTTAATATTATATACAGGATCTAATAACATTTTTTTAGAATATGGAAGGTTATTAGATTTTGCCATCCACTCTCCTGTGGAAGGCATGATCTGCATAAGACCGATAGCTCCCTTATGAGAAACGATACGCTCTCTGAAGTTGCTTTCGATCTTGATGACTGAATAAATAACCTCTCTGTCTATCTTGTATTTTTTAGATATTTTTTCTATTTCTCCATAATGATTTAAAGGGAAGAATGAAACAACTCCTATTATACCTATAAATATAAGAAAAATTAATATATAAATATAGATTCGTTTCATATTACTCTCCGAAGTTAAAATCAGTCTGCCTTAAAGATTCATACAAAACAATAGCTGCTGAATTTGAAAGATTCAGCGATCTTCCCATCTTAATCATAGGAATAGTGATACAAGTTTCCTTGTTTTTTTCTAGAATTTCGATGGGAACCCCTCTAGATTCAGGGCCGAATACAATAAAGTCATTTTCTTTATATTTAACATCTGAATATTTTTGAGTAGTCTTAGTTGTAGCAAAATAAAATTTAGATTCAGGGTAAGCAGCTATCAATTCGTCTAAACTATCCCATTCGTGCAGGTCAATATGTTGCCAGTAATCTAATCCAGCTCTCTTAATTTGTTTTTCATCTAGAGAAAATCCAAGGGGTTTGATAAGGTGTAATGATGTATTTGTGAGGACACAACTCCTACCTATATTTCCTGTGTTGTATGGTATTTCAGGTTCCATTAAAACTATATTCATAAATTTACTCCTCTTTTAGTATTATTTTTGTCCATTTTGAATACTCTGATTTTATGGAAAACTTAAAACCTAATTTGGTAAAGACCTCTTTGGCTATAGTTAGACCTAAGCCGGTTCCATAAATTTTAGAGGAATAGAAAGGAATGGTAACCTCTTCTATCCTATGTTTTTGTATGCCAATTCCATTATCTTTTATACTGATCTTGTTTTTATTGTTTGCTGAAAGGATAATAGTAATAAAACGCTCATTCTTATTGTAGTCACAGTTTTCAATGGAATTTTTAAATATATGGTAAAAAGCTGTGATAACCTTATCTCTGTTAAATGTAATTTCAATATCATTTTCTATAATCATATAGGTTTTGATCTTAGATTTCTTCAAATGCAGATTTAACTTTTGAATAACTTCCCTAATAAGAGAGGAGAGGTAAAAAGTAGTCGATTTATTTTTAACATTTTTATCTTCGCTAGAATACTCACCGATATTTTCACAAAGTTTAATAATCTTATCGGATTCTTTGAGAATATAATCTAAATAAAGTTCGATTTTTTTAGGATCGTGTAACTTCTTCTTAGCTAAAGATGCGAAACCAACAATAGATGAAATAGGAGTCCTTAGTTCGTGGATGATAGAATTTGCAAAAGAACCCACGGTTTTTAATCTGATATCCTCTGCCTCAAAATCTTCTAATTCTCGAGAGTGCATATAGAGTGAAAAATTGTATTTAAATAATTCTAAAATATGCATCTCCTGTACATTGAGTCTGTAAGGAGTCTTATTTTGTCTATCTAAGATAAAGCATCCATAGTATGTATTTTCGTAATTTATAGGGATGATAGTAAAGTTTTGAAATCTATTGAGTGGCCCATAATTTTCAAGAGAATCTAGCCCAGTTATATTTGTTTGGATTTCCATATTTTTCAACATTTTTTCCATAGGAGTCCCGTAAAAATTGATCTCCTTTTCAAGGTTAGTGGAGATGAATTCTACCTCATCCTTCTTTAATTTTTTCAGATCAAAATATGAATTTAGATGTTTCAGATTTCTATCCCATTTATTGTACTTAAAAAAATATCCTTCTGAGTAGCCAAGATCTAACTTTTCAATTAAATTTAAGAGAATAAAAAATACAACTTTTTCAGTGTTTTTCTCCTCGTGAATTTTAGAAGCTATAGTTTCTAAGGAATTTAAATAAGAAACCATAGATGAATTGTCCAAGTTTTTAAACATAAAAATCAATCCTTTTTGTTTAATAAATTTCGATAATCTGCTGCACTTATTTTACCATTTTTAATACTAGTTATCTTAGAAAGATTAGGTTTAGAAGCTGTAATGTACCCGCTATTCAAGGAATTAATATGAATTATGGCAATAGCTAAAGCGTCGGCTGCATCATCTGGTTGGGGAATTTTGGAAAGTCCTAAAATCCTTTGAACCATTAACTGAACCTGTTTTTTTTCAGCACGGCCATATCCTGTTATTCCCATCTTTATCTGTAAAGGGGTAAATGATACCTGGGGAATATTATTTTGTTCTCCACAGAGAACTATTACCCCTCTAGCCTGCGCAACGGAGATAACAGTTTTAGCATTTTTAAAATAAAAAAGATCCTCAACAGTCATGTGGGTAGGAGAATATTTTTTTAAGATATCATCTAATTCGTTGTAGATGGCAAAAATCCTTTTTTCCATGGGAAGATCTTTGGAGGTATAGATACAACCATAATCCACTACCCTATATTTACTTCCAATATAATCTATAATTCCAAAACCGACAATTGCTGTTCCTGGATCTATTCCAATTACCCTCATTTTTACTCCTCATATTAAAACTGGATTATAGAGCGAAAAACATATTAAATACTTATGTTTTTATATTTATTTTTGTATATTAAATTTTATCATAAATTATAATAAAATTCTATAACTAAAAAAGGAAGTTTCAATAACAAATAGTATATGGTTGATACAAATAAAATACGTAAAAAGGAGGTAAAAATGAATAT
Organism: Psychrilyobacter sp.; assembly: GCF_037132775.1. Lineage (GTDB taxonomy): Bacteria > Fusobacteriota > Fusobacteriia > Fusobacteriales > Fusobacteriaceae > Psychrilyobacter. The sequence goes on along the minus strand of NZ_JBAHZY010000043.1, from coordinate 6,193 downwards.
TTCAAATTATTTAAAAGAAATAGGTCACTACCCCCTCCTGACTAGAGAAGAGGAAGTTGAAATATCTAAACATATCTTAGAGGGGGATATAGATGCACAAGATCGATTGATAACAGCTAATTTGAGATTAGTTGTGAGTATAGCTAAAAGATACACTAAATTAGGAGTCCCCATTCAAGATTTGATTCAAGAGGGAAATATAGGACTCATGAAAGCTGTTGAAAAATTTGATTATACCATGGGGAAAAAATTTTCTACCTATGCTACTTTTTGGATAAAACAAAGTATTTTGAGATATATATCCTCAAATAAGGGTGTTATCAGATATCCGGTATATATATATGATAATTTGGCTAAGATAAAGAAATTTATGGCAAAATATAAATCAAAATACAGCTGTGAACCCAGCTTGGAGGAGATTGCATTAAAAACAGAATTAAAGGTAAAAGATATTAAAAGATATCTAAAATTAAATGATGTAACCTTTAATTCTTTGGATGATTCCTATGGAGAAACCGGAGACCTCCATAGTATGATTGCAGATAAAAATGGTTATATAGAGGAAAATTTAATCCTTGAAAATGATAAAGAAAAACTATTAAAAACTTTGGATATCCTAGGAACCAAAGAAAAAAAGATAATAATATATAGGTTTGGTTTATTGGACAATGAAATTTTAACCTTGGATATATTGGGGAAAAAAATGAATTTGACTAGAGAAAGGATAAGGCAGTTACAAATTCGAGCACTCAACAAACTAAGAGTATATTTACAATATCATAATTAGGAGGGATTTCTATGAGAAAAATATATATACTAGACACGAACGTACTTATTCATGATCCTAAAGCTATAACAAAATTTGAAGACAATGATGTAGTTTTACCAATCTATGTGATTGAGGAGATAGATAAATTAAAAAAAGAAAGTGGAAATAGAGGCGCATCAGCTAGAATAGCAGCCAGATTTATAGATGAGCTCCGTTCTAAGGGGTCTTTGGCCAATGGAGTAGAGATGGAAAAAGGGATATTTTTCAGGGTGGAAATTAAGGGTGATACTACAGAGCTCCCAACTTCTTTAAGGAGAGATATTGTAGATAATCGAATTCTAGCAATAGCACTATATATCAAGAATAAAGAGAAGGATAAAAAAGTGATATTGGTCTCAAAAGACGTTAACATGAGGATAAAATCAGACGCCATGGGAATAAACGTAGAGGATTATAAGAGTGATAAGATGGATCTAGAAGAACTGTATACTGGAAATATGGAAATAGAAGTAGAGGAAGAATTTATTAAAAAGTATAAGAAATCTGGAAGAATTAAATATGTAGAAATTATGTCGGAAGAACCCTCGGCTAACTGTTTCGTGAGCATGAAAAATAAAGAAATAATTCTTTTTGGTAGATATAATAAAAAAACAAAACGGATAGAGAGAATGACTTATGGAGATGTAAGTGTTTGGGGAGTTCGAGGCAGAAACGAAGAACAAAATTTTGCATTGGATCTTTTAATGGATGAGGATATAAAGGTAGTAACCTTAGTCGGGAAAGCTGGGACGGGGAAAACTTTGCTAGCAGTAGCTTCAGGATTGGAATTAGTTGTTGAGAGGAGTAAATATAAGAAATTATTTATAGCCAGACCTATAGTTTCCATGGGAAAAGACTTAGGATACCTTCCAGGGAGTGAAAAAGAAAAACTAAAACCTTGGATGCAACCTATTTTTGATAATATAGATTTTTTATCCGCTAACAAAGAGGAAAAATCAGGAGAAAAGGTAATAGCAGGATTAGAAGCTTTGGGATTATTAAAAATAGAAGCACTGTCCTATATAAGAGGTAGGAGTATCCCAGCAGGATTTTTAATTATAGATGAGGCACAAAATTTAACGCCCCATGAGATAAAAACCATAGTTACCAGAGCAGGAGAAAATACAAAGATAGTATTTACAGGCGACCCATATCAAATTGATAATCCGTATCTCGATACAGAGAGTAACGGTCTCACTTATTTAGCAGAAAGGTTTAGAGATGTGAATATATCAGGACATATTATATTGAAAAAAGGTGAAAGATCAGAATTGGCAGAATTGGCAGCTACATTATTATAGTCCCCTTGACCTCCTATATTAATTTATAGGAGGTCTTTTTATGAAGACCATGAATCGTATTCAATTTTGAAATCGCTAATATCTCTAATTATCTCGAATAAAACCTTGTTTGAGTATAGGGATTTTAATTTTTAACTATATTTATATTCCCCTTTTGCTATTAATTCACTGGGACCAGTCATATAAACCTCATCTTTTACTTCTATAATTAGATCACCTAAAGTTAGGTGAACAATGACTTTAGAATTTAGGTATCCGAGGAGTTCTCCTATAACTACACTAGCACAAGATCCTGTTCCACAAGCTAGGGTATGTCCTGCTCCTCTTTCCCAAGTATCTACAATGACTTCATTTTCATCTAAAATTTGTACGAAGTTTACATTGGTTTTTTCAGGGAAAAGTGGATTGTTTTCAATAGATCTTCCAACTTCTACTAGGTCGATTTTCTTTAAATCATCTACAAAAATTACAGCATGGGGAACACCCATAAGAATAGCTGATACATTATAAGTTTCGCCATTAACGGTAATTTTTTCATTGATAAACTTTTCTTTAGGAGTAATCATAGGTATAGATTTAGGATTTAAAAATGGTTTTCCCATATTGACTTTTACATTAAATCTTTCATCTGGATATACATCTAGACTGAGTAATCCAGCTAAGGTATCTACCTTGTAAGTAGTTCCATCTAAATTTTTATTATTATAGATATAGTTAGAAAAACATCTGATACCATTCCCACACATAGATGCGATACTTCCATCAGAATTAATAAAGATCATTTGACAACAATCTTCTTTTTCAACTAAAACCATTATCCCATCAGCACCAATTCCAGTGTGTCTGTCACATATTTTTATAGCTAGATTAGAGAAATTCTCTTCTTTTATATTCTTTGCCATTAAATCTTTATAGTTAAAGATTATAAAATCATTTCCTAAACCATGGTATTTTTCAAATTTAATCATATCATATTCTCCTTTATTATTGATTTTCTTGTTTTTTTGTTTACTAGGATTTATATTTTTCGATATAATTTTCTATCTTATCCATAGCTAATTTTAAAATTTCTACAGATTTGGTACAAGATATTCTAAAGTATCCCTCCACTCCAAAAACAATTCCAGGAACTATGGCTATATGTTTATTTTCAAGTAGATCTAGAGCAAAGTCCAAAGATGAATCTATATTAAAATTATTTAAAGAGCCAAAGATATAAAATGTTCCCTTAGGCTTGAGAGTAACTATACCCATAGAGTTTAATCTATTGTATACATATTCACATCTTTTTTTATATTTCTTTGTATATGAAGAGATATCCGAACATTTAGAAAGTGCAACATATCCACCATATTGTGAGACTATTGAAGGTGATGTGAGAGTATATTGATGAACCTTTATCAGTTGGTCTCTCAGTTTTTTAGATGTTAAAATATAACCTAAACGCCATCCAGTCATAGAATGAGATTTTGAAAACCCATTGATTAAGATAATTTTTTCTTTAAGAAAGTCATATTTCCCTACAGAAATAAAGTCATCATCAAAAGTAATCTCACTATATATTTCATCAGAAATAATATAGATATCTTTATCCCTTAAAAAATCCATGATTTCATCTAAGTTTTTTTTAGATAATATTATTCCCGATGGATTATTGGGATAATTTAAAATAAGAGCCTTAGTTTTAGGAGTAATATGTTTTTTTAGATTCTCTACTGTGAGCTGTAATTTATCCGAAATGGTATCAATAAAGATTGATTTACCTCCATTAAAATCTATATTAGGAAGGTATCCTGGATAAGATGGAAGGGGGATCAAGACTTCATCCCCTTCATTTAAGATCGTTCTCATAGTAGTAGAAATAGCTTCTGAAGCACCTGCTGTGACTAGAACCTCATCTATTTTGTAAGATGAATCATATTTAGTATTATAAAATTTTACTATTTCTTCCCTTATTTCGGGGGTCCCTCCTAACATAGGGTATCCCATTCGATTATTTTTCATATAAAGTGTAGTTTGATCTACTATTTCACAGGGAATAGGGAGATCTGGTTCCCCAATAGTAAGGTCGATTACATCTTTATACTGCTTACTCTTTATTGATATTTGTCTAATAAGGGAGATCTCTTGATTTATTACTTTAGGATTTATATTCATATTGACCTCCAATTAATTTTTGATATTAGTTTATAACTCTAAGATCTTCCATAATTTCAGTTTTACTAGCAGTTTTTTCATCTTTATCTTTGATTATTCTAGCTGGGTTTCCAGCTACTACTACACCAGCAGGAACGTTCTTTGTAACGATAGCTCCAGCAGCTACTACAGCTCCTTTTCCTACTCTTACTCCTTCTAATATTACTGCATTGGCACCAACAACAACATCGTCTTCTATAACAACAGGATCAGCACTAGGCGGTTCGATTACACCAGCTAAGACAGCACCTGCACCAATATGACAATTGTCACCTACAGTTGCTCTACCTCCCATAACTACATTTAGATCTATCATAGTACCAGTTCCTATCTTAGAACCAATGTTTATAACAGCTCCCATCATGATAACAGCATTATCTCCAATCTCAACCATATCTCTAATAAATGCTCCTGGTTCGATTCTAGCATGGATATTTTTAGTATCTAACATTGGAATAGCTGAGTTTCTTCTATCACTTTCAACATGAGAATCAGTAATTAAATCAGCGTTAGTAGTTAAAATTTCATTAACTTCTTTCCATTCTCCAAAGATTGTTTTACTATTTTCACTTCCAAAAGCTTTACAGTTTAGGAAATCTATTCCTTGTAAGTCACCATTTATATAGGCTTTTACAGGGGTAGATTTTGTAGAATTTTTAATGTATTGAATTATTTCATGAGCGTTATTTAACTTAGTCATAGTTGTTCTCCTTTTAAAATATATTTTTTATAGTGTTTTAGTGCAACTTGACGTTGCTTTTTATTTTTTAGTTGAAAATGTCCTTCATTGTGTAGAATCCTGGTTTTTGATTAAAAAGCCATGTTGCTCCTTTTAGAGCTCCATTAACAAAAATCATCTTAGAGTGAGCTTCATGTTTTATCTCTATTATTTCATCCTCACCAGCAAAAATTACTGAGTGTTCTCCTACAATAGTTCCACCACGAACTACATGCACTCCGATCTCTTCCTTTTTTCTTGGAGCGATTCCTTCCCTTCCATAGGCTAACTCTCTTTTAGAACTTAAGGTATCATTTATTTTTTTTAGCAGTGATTGAGCTGTACCACTTGGGGCATCTATTTTTTTGTTGTGATGTTTTTCAATTAACTCGATATCCCAGTCTTCTAAAGATGAAACAAGAGTTCCTAATAATTCCGTAATTAGATTTATTCCAAGGGAAGTATTGGTTGCTTTAAGTATTGGAACTACTTGTGATGCTTTATTTATTTTTTCTAATGTCTCTTCACTATGTCCTGTAGTAGCAATCAGTGTAGGAACATTATTAGCTATGATCCATGGAATAATTTTTTCTGAGTTGCTATAATGGGAAAAATCTATCATAACATCAGGAATAACAGAAAGATTTTCCAAACTTTCAACAATTCTAGAGTCTTTTCCTAAATAAAAAGAATCAATTATCCCGACTAAATTTAAATTTTTACTTTTATCGATGGTATCACAAAGAAGTTTACCCATCTGTCCCCATCCGTATATAACTATATTCAAAGTATTACCTCCTTTAGATTAAATTTAATTTTTTCATCTCTACTTTTAAAACTTCGAGAGGTTTAGAACTTATTTCCCATAGAGGTTGTCTTACTCCTCCAACTTTAAAATCCATAAGATTCATTGCAGCCTTTACAGGTATGGGGTTTGTTTCTAAAAATAAAGAACTAACTAAGCCATTCATAGAAAGTTGAAGATCCTTAGATTTAATAACATCTCCTTCTAGGTAAGACATAACTAGGTTATGAGTTTCTAGAGGCATAACATTTGCTAATACAGATATAACACCTACTCCTCCTAATGAAAGAACTGGAACTATGATGTCGTCATTACCAGAGTATAGAGAAAAATCATCGCTACAGACTCTAGCTACTTCAGCTAAG
>NZ_JBAHZY010000031.1:0-5129 GCF_037132775.1 Psychrilyobacter sp. | reverse complement strand
GAGTTTACAACCCATTTATATTTATCTCCTAACACCTCAGTTTTACCTTCCAAAACATTACAGCATGCTGATACACTTTTAGCCATATAGACAAGCAGATCTTGTAATTTAGCTGTTTCGGGAGTTTTTCCACAGACTCCTGCACAGGCAATACATTCACCCTCATTGATTCTATAAGCCATTTTTTATTCCTCCTTATTTTATAAATTTACATAAAGTATATACTGATAATTTCAAATTAATCCTTTATTTAGGGTGAAAAAAAATTGAAAAAATTTGATTTAGATGGTAATCTTAAAATAGAAAGACTAAAATAATAATAGGGGGGATAGATATGGAAAGATGGATGTGTATATTATGTGGTTATGTTTATGATCCAGAAGAAGGAGATCCAGATTCTGGAGTTGCACCAGGAACAAAATGGGAAGATGTTCCAGAAGATTGGATTTGTCCATTGTGTGCTGTAGGAAAAGGTCAATTCGAAAAAATATAACGATATTTATGCCTGCAAATTGCAGGCATATTTTATTACTGAACAAACGGTGATGGATGATGTTGTTTACCGAGGTGATTCACCCAATTCTTTTATGTTTTTGTTTGTGATTTTAAGTTGATTCTGTACGTATGAGTAATAAAAAAGGCTTATTCCCCTTAATTTTAAGGGGAACAAGCCTTTTAAATATATCTTTATTTTTTTACTTCACATTCTTCTTCACACTGAACTGCTGTGTCTCCAGCAACTTCTTTTTCAGCAATTAAATCTTCTAAATGCTCTTTTGTTTCTACCAATTCTTCCAAATCATAACTATTAAAATTATTTGTTTCAGCTGTATTTACTTTTATTCCTTGACTTTTTAGAAATCCATCTACTTTATTTTGATTTTTTTTATATAAGTAATACCCAGCTGCAGTCACCCCTACTCCTACAAAAAATCCCATTACATAATCTTTTTTTCCATATCCAGTTAATTTCATGTTCTTACCTCCATTAATTTATATTTTCATAATATATTTTTCTTCTAATACAGATTTTGACTTACTTTTATTTTTAAACACATGATGAATCAATTCACTGATGTTACCAATTTCTTCACTATCCTTTATATTGGCAATATAGTAATATTTATCACCTTTTGGATTTTTTATCCTCAGAACTTTTATCTCTTTTACCCCTCGATAATTGACAAAAAGGTGTCTTCCAAAGGTAGTCAACCACATCAACGCAACTATTGAAATAGATGGATTATTTATAAAGTTTTTTATAAAATAAAATGCTGGAATTATTTCTAGGTCAAACACCCCTTTTTTCTTAACTTCCATATAAGCATGGTCTGCTATTGCTAAAGTAGTTACTCCCATAGCAAACCAATTTATAGTCTCTTGCATTACAGTCTCATTTTTATTGAGAAGTCTATGAAGTGATGATAATATCACTAGACTTCCTGAATAAAGAGATAAATTATTTAGAGTTGTCTCCTCTTTTTCTTCTATCAATTTAATAGCAATCATTCCGTTTTCTACAGAATAAGCTGTACATATTCTATAAATGACTTCCTGTAACAATACTTCACTTGGATCAAATTTAACAAGTAAAGTATTAACAATATGATTATACCTAATTTTTGTATGAAATGAGTTTTCTTTTACCATTTTACAGAATATATAATTATTCTTTAAAGGTTTGGAAAACTTAACTCTTACTCTATTTGGTAATCTATGAATGATCTTAATGGTTGGTTTTTCTAACATATATATTCACCTACTTTTTCATACTTACTCCTAATATCTTTAGGGAATTACCTACAACAACTAAAGTACTTAAATTATGAATAAGTGAACCTTGTACAACTGGCAACACCCCTGCTGCTCCCAATACTAAAGCTAAAGTATTCACCCCTATCGATATAATAAAATTTTCTTTAATCGTTGACATAGTTTTCTTGGATAAATTTATAGTAGCAGGAATAAGAGTTGGATCATTTCTTGCAATGGATACATCAGCTGCTTCAATAGCTACATCTGTTCTTTTATTTCCAATAGCGAGGCCCACATCGGCATAAGCAAGTGCTGGAGCATCATTAACACCATCTCCAACCATTAAAACACTTTCTCCTTTAGATTGAAGTCTGAGAATATTTTTTGCCTTATCCTCTGGCATTAATTCTGATTCATAACTATCTAAAGTCATCCTATTTGCCACTATTTCTGCTTGTTGATCTAAATCTCCAGTGAGAAGTATTATGTTATCTACACCTTGAAATCTCAGTCTATTGATAGTTTTTTTCATATTTTCCCTCAGAGGATCTGTGATACCTAGTAGACCTATTAAATTTTTATCCTTGGCAACATAGATGATGGCTTCTCCCCTATACATCATAGCCTTGGTTATTTCTTTTTCATTTCCTAATATCACATTATTTTCTAGCATAATTTTACGGTTTCCAACTATAATCAATGAATTACCGACTTTAGTAGTCACACCTCTAGAAACTGTTATTTCACACTGCTCATGCTCTGGAATTTCATACCCATTAGTCGCAATATCCTTTAAAATAGCCTGGGCTAATGGATGATTGGAAGTTTCTTCTGCTGCACCCGCTAACTCAATAACTTTCTGCACATCCATTGTTTTGTCTAATACTTCAACTGTAACCAATTTAGGATTTCCCTCTGTAAGTGTCCCTGTTTTGTCAAAGATTACAGTATCTATTTTAGAAAGAGCTTCTATATAGTTGCTTCCCTTCACTAAAATTCCATTTTCAGCAGCTTTATTTATTGCTGCTGAAAATGCCACTGCTGTAGATAATTTTATACAACAAGAGTAATCAACCACTAACATACTCAGGGCTCTCGAAAAACTTTTTGTCCCTATAAATACCAGTGAAGCCAATAAGAAATTAAGCCCCACTATTTTGTTAGAAAAATTATCTGCATAAGTTTGAATTGCAGCCTTATTATATGACGCATCCTCTACTAATTTAATAATTCTAGAAACTGCTGTAGAATCTCCTACTTTTACAGATCTTATATTAAAAGTCCCTGTTTTTACAACTGTCCCTGCAAATACTTCACTTCCTATTTCCTTAGTTACAGGCATAAATTCACCAGTTATAGAAGCTTGGTCAACAAGAGCTTCACCTTTTATAACTTCACCATCTACACTTATTTTTTCTCCAGGATGTACAACTATTATATCGCCCTCTTCAACCTCTGCAATGGGAACTTTTTTCATTTGATTCTGACCTAGTTGCTTCCAAACAAACTCTTCTCCAGTGCTAAGAATATCTTTTATAGCGTTTCTAGTTTTTTTAAGCGTATAGGCAGTTATAAGTTCTGCAAGATCTTCCAATATAATTATTGACAGTGCTGATTTTTCTTTTCCTAATAGGATACTTCCTATTATAGCACTAGCACTGAGTGTGTTTGCTGTTGGTTTTTTATTAATTACTAAAGATTTCATGCCATTTTTAATAACAGGCATAGCCAAGGACAGTACCACCAAACTTCTTTTATTTATTAATCTGGCATAAAAATTAAGTGGTGTAGGTACTTTAGACCATATAAAGTATAGAAGTATTGCTGCCGAAATAACAATATTTTTCATTATTTCAGTCGTATCTTTTTCATAAAGACTCCTATCTACAATATCCAAACTTCGCTCCTGACTTCTCTCATCTCTGTAAGCCGGAAGTGAATAATTAGATATTATATTTTCTATCAACTCTAATAAATTTTCTTTGGATAGTTTTTCTTCATCAAAATATATCAAAACATTGTGTGTAATATTGCTTATCTTTAAATCTTTTATCGATTTATTCATAAGTAATTGAGTGGTGAGTTCTTCATTATATTTAGTTAAATATTTTAAAGCTCTTATTTTTACTCTTAGCCTTCCTTTTGTATAGTGTTCTTCAAAACACTTCATCAATGGTAATTTATTTTTTTTCATGTTAAATCTATCCCTTTTGAGTTATCAGCGATTTTTTTATTTCTTCATATATTTCAGGGAGCTGTTTTTCAATATTGTCCTCATCTATTGCACTTTCTTTTTTTACAACTTCTTTCCAAACCAAATCTATCCAATTCAATATATCTTTCTCAGTAACTTTTTTAGGGTTATATTTCAGTAAGACTTTATGAGTAACATATGAGTAAGTCACTTCTTCTACTCCACCTACTAATTTTATTAATTTTGTTAAGTTAGGTTCAAACTTTTTAAATTCCTCTGGAACTTGATTTAATCCTGGTACAGATAACCTCAATCTCCCAGGTAAACTATGCACAACTTTTATTTTGTTAAAATATAAAAATGTAGATTTAAGTAGCGATTTCATTACCTTTTCCCTCCCAAAGTATTATTATAAGCCCACCATATCAGGTTTATTCCGTTAGGAAGAACTCTCTTCTTTTTTATTTGATAAATTCCTAAACCTAAAAATCCTAAAGATAGCATAGATTTAGCATCTAATATCCCATAGGTATTATTATAAATAGAATGATTTATAGTTTTTATAGTACCTTTCATTATTTCAGAAATTTTACTAACTTTATCCTTTTTTATCTCTTCCTCTAAATTTAAAATTTTAATTATTGAACCTATTAATATAGATGGTTCTATTAAATTTTCATTAAATTTAATAAGAAGGGTTCCAATTACAGGATTAATTCTGTAACTCTCTATAGGATTTATTTTCTCTAAAAAAGGTTCTAGGTATTCCTTAGTCTTCAAAGAATCCTTTAAAATTTCTATCTTGAGCCTTACTCTCCCCGGAGTATAATGAACAGTTTCAATCACTCCATAAAAATTAGGTAATATTTTCTTTTTAAGTTCTGCTGTTGACATATTACAAATCATTTTTTCACCACCTTTAACTTATTGGATTATATTTAATTTTACCTTAAATATAGTCTAAAAGCAAGAATTTGATAGAATTTTTTTTATTATTATATAACTAGTTTTAAAATTAAAAATAATTTCTAACTGATGTTTTATAATGGTCGTATAAATTCATACAAAGAGTGTTTAACCTTAAGCAAAAAAATAAGGTATAATTTAAGAAAACAATATGGGGGATTTTGATTATGAATACACGAAAAACTTACTCTTCTAAGTTTAAATTTAAGATCGT
>NZ_JBAHZY010000028.1:0-15816 GCF_037132775.1 Psychrilyobacter sp. | reverse complement strand
GGCTCTGCTATTGACATACAAAAAATAAAGTTCTAATATATTAAAAACGAGAAGCAATAATTAAAGAATTATTACTCCTCTTTTTATAAAAGTTTTACATTAATTTTTAGAGTTTACACAAAACTTGCAACAGCCCCAAGGGTTCACTATATTCATCTATTATCGGACCAAGAGACGGTAGCTTATTTTACTTCTTGGAAATTTATCCATTGTCCATTTAGCTTTATTTTTAATTTCTTCTCAATTTTTCCAATCATGAACTTAGCAGTACCGGTTCCTTTATTCTTTAATAGTGCCTTAGCTTTTGTTTTAGTAATTTTTATCGGATTTTTATAATGTTTTGTTTCTTCCCATAAAGTAAATTTACACTCTTCTTTGTAGCCCTCACAGTAGTAATTTATCTTATCTGTCTTAGTTTTACCTTGATAAACATTTTTCCCACACCTAGGACATATTCCTATGATCTCTTTATTTGCTTTATTTTCGATTTTATCTATCACGACAACATTTGATACGGTTTTACTTATTTCTTGCGAAATTTCGTCAACCAAAGCCTCTAAAGATATTTTATTTTTATAAACTTGTTTTAATTTCCTTGAAAATTCTATATTTCTTGTTTTGAATAAATCAATATCAAGTTTTTTCAGAGTGTCTATTAAAATTTCTCCATTTGGCTCTATAGAAAAAATTTGACCTTTTCTACTTATATAATCTTGTTTAATACATTTAGAGATCGTTCCTGTCCTTGTAGCTTCCGTTCCTATTTCTAATCCCTCTAAGATTGCCTTATACTCTTCATCTTCTGTCGTTTTTTCTGTCCTGAATGGATTTTTCAGAAAGGCTGCTAAACTACTTTCATTAATTTTTTGTGGTGGAGTGGTTTCTTTTTTTATTTCTTTGAAATTAACTTTGAATTTATCTCCCTCTTTTAATTTTGGTAGATTATCCGTTATTTTTTGAGGTTCATATTTCAAGAATCCTTCCTGTTCTATTACCTCTCCTTTTAATTCAAAAATTTCCTCTCCCACTTTAATTTTCAAAGTGGTTTTAGAGATAATAGTTTCTTCATCTAAAAAATTAGATATAAACCTGTTTAATATGGCGTTATACACGATACACTCAGTTTCATTAAGGTTTACTCCATCTATTTTCTTATTTGTCATTATCAAGGCACTATGGCTTTCTATTTTGGAATCATCGAATATTGATTTTTTCTTTTTTACTTTTAAATTAATTTTTGGATAATTTTTAATTATTTCTTCTACTTTTTCAATTTCATTTTCAGCTAGATACTCTGTATTAGTTCTTGGATAAGTAACTAGTTGTTTTTCATAAAGTCCTTGGATAGCTGCTAAAGAGTTCTCAAAACTGATCTTATGAGATTTAGAAAGTTCCGATTGTAGTTTAGATAGAGAAAATAGCTTTTTAGGAGCTTTTTTAGCACTATCTTTTTTAATTTCTGTAACTATAGCTTCTGAACTATTTAATTTATTTTTTTTGTTTTCAGATTTTTTATCTTCAGGAGAAAACTTTTCTTTTAACTCTAATTTTAAATTTTCATTTTCAGAAACTAATTGAATATATTTTTGAGATTTAAAGTTTTTTATCTCTATATCTCTTTCATGAATAAAATCTACAATTGGTGTAACTACTCGACCAACTTTTAAAAGTGTGCCTTTTTTTACTGTAGAATAAGTCGTATAGTTGATTCCTAATAACCAATCTATATACGTTCTTGCATATCCTTCATTTGCCAACGAAGAATAATTTTTATTATCCTTTCTAGCTTGTAATTCTTTTATTATAGTTTCTTTTGTTTGTTCAGGTAACCAAAGCCTAGTTACTTTCCCTGTGTAGTTTAATTGGTCAATTATAGTGTCTATGATGATTTGACCTTCTCTATCTGCATCACCACAATTTATTGTCTCTTCAACCCTATTTTTTTTGATAATTTCTTGAATTATCTTAAATTGTTTTTTCACTCCACTATCATTTTTAAGTTGAAATTCAAATTCAGATGGAATAAATGGTAATTTTATATCTTTCCATTTTGGTTTTTCTCCAAGATAATCTTCTACATCTTTAAGTTCAAATAAATGACCAAAAGCAACTGTAACTATATAATCATTCACAATAAAATATCCATTTTTTTTTTCAGGTTTCCCGATGGCTTTAGCTACATTTAAAGCTAAGCTTGGTTTTTCACATATTATTAGTTTCATTTTAATTCTCCTTTATCTTACATAAATATTTTGGTTAATAAGAAAAGCGCACTATTCAATTTTTACATTATAAAAATCAACGTATTTTTTTCTCAATTAATTTTCCTTTTTCTCGTATAATAAATTTTGCAACTTTTATCCTTTCATTAGTTTTAAAATTCCATAATATTTTATAAGAATTAAGGATATAATCCCCATTTTTACTAGTATCATCATTCGCCCAGAGCAGGAGTTTTTTATTTTTCACCTTATATCTAATATTATTCAATTCCAGTAGTTCTATACACTCTAGCGATTCCTGATCTGTTATAGAAAAATCATTATTAGCTGTAGTATTCCCTTTTTGCAAGATATTAAATTCTTTTGAATTATCTTTAAGGTCTTTTAATATTTCCTGTAATTCTTTTAATTCAATAGTTTCTATATTATTTTTATTTAGGGCTGTATAATTCCCTTTATAAGTTTTTGTTGGAGCAATAGTAACTCCATAATCACAAAAAAACTCTATTTCCAGTTTTTTTGCAAAAGGGTTTGTTTCTATAACTTCAAAATATGGCTCATTAAAAATTATTTTCCCTATTTTTTCATATGTCTTATAACTACTAAAAATAAAGATATGATAACCATTACTCTTAGTTTTTTCTATATATGTATTTTGCAAATAGGAATATTTATTTAGTAGATAAGAAAAAAGTATCTCTCCTTGTTTTTCCTAATCTTTGCAATCAATATCAAAGCAATAAAGAGCTTTATTCTTTTCCAATTCTTCTCCTAACTTAATTTTTAAACCAGTCACATTTTCCTAATCTGTATGCAATTTTTCCCAATTTTGGTTTTTAAAGGGATACATTCCTTTGTTATGGCAAATTTGATGACTTATTCCAAGATCATTAAGTAAATATGCAACACCCTTAATACTCCTTTTCAATTCATTCCTCCATAATTTAATTTTTGCTGAATTATATATATAATCTTCATCTTCCCGCCCTATCGGTTGGGTTGGTAATCTAAGTAACCGCATACGCGAACACTTAGATCACCTGGATTTAAAATCAATAATCTATAATTCTAAGTCATTTTCTTTTGAATTATTTCGATTAAATTTATTAACTATTTTTGATTTACTCTTTCCAAAAGAATTAACCACCTTAGGTCTTCCTATTTCATTATTTGCCTCTAAATCATTAGTTTTTTGATGCAAATTTTCACCTTTTGTTCTTAATAATTCTTTTTCTAAACTATTATAATTTTCTATTAATTTATCTGTTATTTTCTCTGCATCTGAACTTGCCTTATAAATCTCATTAGGGTCATTTTTTAAAACTTCTATCCAAGAGTTGATATAGGCACTATGGTTATCAATATGCTCTGTTTTTAAATCTATCCCTAATTCTTTTTGAGAAAATATAGCCGATATTTCAGCTCTTAATTCTTCTTTTGCATAATCTACAGAACCAAAACCGTTACCTAACGATCTATTTAATCTATCAGGATGCCCTGTACTATGACCCATTTCATGTAACATAGTTCCTAAATACTGTTCTTGAGATACAAAGACTTCTTGAGGCGGTAAAACAATAATATCTTGTAAACTACTATAATAAGCTCGATCTTGTTTTTCCTCTTTAATCTCACATTCCGATGATTTCTTTAAATTAGAAATAAGATCATTTAGTTCTTCATTTGTTTTTTCTAATTTAGTTTCTTTTTTTAGTTCTGGTATTCCCTCTATATCATTAGCATTAAAAACTCTAAAATAATTAACAATAGGGTTTTTAAGTTTAACTATCGTTTCTTTTTTTGTAATCTTATCTACTTCTTTTTTAGAGAAAATCCATTTTTCTAAAGCTACTGATTTTGAACCTTTTTTAACCTGCCATCCTTTTTCTTTAGCTTGGTTGAAGGTAACCCATCTAGGATCATCATAGTCCCTCTGATCTGCTGCAACCATTAGCTTGAACTTATTCCCGCCCCTATATTGATTTTCAGTAGTAGCGTTCTGAGGAGCAAATTTAGAACTCCAGCCTTTAATCCAATTTAAACCATCTTTTTCAAGGTTAGATATTATAGTTTCTGTTAATTTTTTTCTTTCCTCCATAACTAAAGTGTATGATTTACTTGCCATCTTTTTCACCTTCTAAATCTTTAAGGGTTACTTCTCCTGATTCTTCAATGTCTTCAGGGAATAACTCATTTCCGTCTTCATAGATTCCCATTTTTTCTTCGAATATTTCTCTTGTAGTTTTTTTCAATTTCGCCCCTCCATAATTTAGTATTAAGTGTTATATCAAACGTAATTGCTACATATTTATTTGTGTCACTTGGCTAGTACCTTGGGAGTAGGATTCAATACCTACTTCCCATTTTTGTTTTTTAGTTCTCTTTTATCCAACTCTTTTTGTCCCTCTTCTTTTATTATCTTTTTTTCTTCAGGAACAATATTTTCTAGTCTTAAAAGATATCCTAAGAGTAAAGCTTTATTCTCTTTTTTTAATCCTGCTATTTCAAACAGAACACCTAATTTTATTAATTCATGTGCTCTTTGTTTCCTCTCATTTTTATTTTTGTTTGCTTTTATAATTCTGTCTTTCTGTTTATGCTTCTTGACTAATTTCTCATTTTGACTAATTAAATCTTTTAATTCCATTAATTTTTTCATTTTTACTCCTAAAAGCTATACTTAAAATTAATCCCTACACTTGTTTCAAAGTTTGAATTAACTATTGACTTAGAAAACGAACTCACGGGACTAACTTCAAAAGTATTAATTTTTATTGGAATTTCTACTCTTGTAAAAATTTGAGTTGCAAATTCATCCTTTCCTAAATCCTTATACTTATCACCATCTAAAAATTCATGTCCTGCTCCAAATGTTATTTTAGGTGTTATGAATTTATCATAATTGCTCCATTCTTCATAAATAATTTTTTCAATGCCAAACCCTAACTCTGTATATAGACTTTTATTTTTTTCAATACTCCCATAATTAAATTGAACATATGGGATATAAGTTACTTCGTCAAAATCTAAATACTCTTTCTCAAATTTATTTGTTATTCCAAAATAATTTTCTGAACTTTGCTCTTTTTCTTTATATGTTCCTCCATAAATAGAACTTATAAAGGTTGTGTCTTCTCCGTTAGACCATTTTGAAAATAGATTTCCTTGGAATAGATCGCCAGGAGTATTTCTTAGATCAGCATATGAAACATTTATTCCAACTCTCCAAAATTCATCTATATTCATACCAAGCATAAAATCATAATTATATATTGTATCCCTTTCATCCATTAATCTATTGAGGGATAAATTATAGACATATTCTTTATCAGAGTTATCTATCTTTAATTTTTTATATAAATTTTTATTAATACTATCGATGACAAAGTATTTATTTCTTAAATTTGATTGTTCTAAGTTATTATTTTTTAAGTCTTTATAACTTATAAATGATGATATTTCTAACCCTGTCATTCCGTGCTCTTCTTTAACTTTGTTAATAGATAATGAAGTTAAAGAAGTTATTGCAAATACTAATGTCACAAGTTTTTTCATTTTTCCTCCTGGTTTCAACTTTGTTTCAATTTGAAACAAAGTTGAAATATTTTTTCTTTAAAATTTTAAAATTAATTCTGCTTTTTTTAATATAATATCTTTTGAAATTAAACCAAAATATCTTGAATCATATGAATTTTCTATCATTCCTAAAACAAACACTTTGTTAATTGGAATTATTCCTGATTTTAAACTTGATGTTAAAACTCTTCCTTTAGAATCAAGTTTAGAAATTCTTCCTACATACTCAGAATTAATAAAAACTTTATTTTTTTTTATCTCTATTAAATCTCCTGCTTTACCCGCGACTGTTTTTATCAGTTTTTTAGTATGACTACCCAAGTATTCCCTTGAATATAGAACCTTTCTAGCATTTAAAGGAATTGCTAAAGAGATAACCTCTCCTTTTTTTAAATTTTTATGGTCAAAATTTGAGGTATAATAGATTCCTTCTGGCATACTCGACGAGGTATTTACCATCAAATAATTAGGTACTGTAAATGCAAATGGTAAATATACTAGAGTTAAAATTATTAAATATTTAATAGATTTTCTTAATTTTTTCAATAATTTAACCTCCTGATTATTTAGTTCTACTGGAAGGGTTAAAACCTAACTAACTTTCACTTTTATATGCTTCGGTGCTACTGTTAGTCCCAGAACTACTTTTCACGTTAGAAGCATTTTTGTAAGCATTATATGAATTTTTCATTGCTGATCCTATATCACGACCACCAGAAGCAACCATTCCCATAGCTATACCTGCACCACCACCAGTCATCCCCATGCTAGAAATTGTTCCAGAAAGAAGGGTTGAGACAATTGAAGGAACTCTTTTGATTAAGAAAAAGAAAAATATAGAAGCTACAAAATACATGACAAAATCACTTAAAGTTGCGGTTTTAGCGTCTATAGTTCCTCCCATCATACTATCTGATACTAAATTAACAACTCCTACAAGTACCATTATCTCTACTCCCATTGCAAATATTGCATGTAAACCTTTCATAGCAATATCTTTGGTTTTAGAAAATACACCAAAGGGCATAAATATAAATGCAAATCCTGCCACTAAATAGAATTTAATAAAAGTTATCATTATTTCTAAAATAGTCATTACTACAAAGAAAACAGATCCAATCATTAAAAAAACCATTCCAATTGGGATACTTTCTATAAATAGAGCATCTAATGTGAGAACTGTACCTCCACTTGCTACCATTGCAGGAGCAACTATAAGCATTACATTTTCTAAAAAGTTTCCTATATTAAATCCAAATATAGTTGAATCAATCCCTGTAGCTTTATTTCCTAACTCGATAAATCCAGTTAATGTTTGATCTAAAACAATCTCTTGATAATTAAATATTATCCAACCGAAAAAACCATAAAGGAGAATTTTTTTCATCAATGTCATAAAGATATCTAATCCATCATCTTTATTGAAAAACATAGACATAGTCAAATCAATTATAGCTAAACTAACTAACATACTTTTAACAGTTAGATCTAAATTTTTGACAATATTAATAGATGTGTTTCTAAAGACATCTAAAATTGCAACTAAATCAAGCATTTAATTCCCTCCATTTCCAAATCCCCAATTTGTTTTTTTCTTCCATAAATTTGTTTGAGTGTCTAATCGTTTTTTGCCCGCTTCTGCATCATTTTTTCTTTTTTCTTTAAACGCTTTTTTTTCTATCTCTTCTGCTGATTCTGTAGTGTCACCAGCCATTGCAATTGCCCCTGACATCTTAATATTTGTTTCCAATAAGCTCCTAATTTGCAACAGGATCGAGTTTGAATTTCCTACAAGGTTGTTTGTAGCTTGAATTGCTTGTAAAGCTCCGTTAGAGGATTTACTAGCTTGTAGTAGTTTTTCTAGATTCCCTTTATCGTTTCCAATTGTTGCGGTCATTCCTGCGTTTGTCATTGCGTCATAAACTGCGTATCTACTTGCTTTTTTTGCATTAGATACATCTTTTTTTATTCCTGCTAATCCTTTTTCATCAAATCCGGTTATCTTTGTAAAATCTTCTGGATTTTCTTTATAAATCGACCAAAATTGATCTACCATTTTTTCATTATCATAAATAAATGATTTTGCATTTCTATTTAAATCATCAAGATCGTCTAGGGCATTTTCTAATATCCTAATATTTCGATCTGATAATGAAACATCAAGTTGTTTTAAATTTTTTGCTTGATTTTGTAAAGATTCATATTCGTTTTGGACACTTTTAACTTGATTTCTTATTTGTTCCATCTGATTTTTTACTTGTTTTATAGACTCTAATTGAGTTTTAAAGTTTTCGGCATAATTTAAAGCATCCCAAGGATTGGCTGCCCCAAAAAAACTAAAACTTAAAGTTGTAATAAGGGCAAATAACATAAACATTTTTTTCATTTAAATCTCCTTTATTTCAACTTCGTTTCAATCTAAAACAAAGTTGAAGTTAATTTATCTATCTATATAATCTCTAACCATTTTTTAGTAAATTCATCCTCTGAATCACTTGATTTCATTAGATCAATTGCTAATTTTTGTTTTTCTACACTAGCACTAGCTATTAATTTCAGTGTTTTTTCTCCTAAACTCAACTCAAATTTTCTGCTACCTAATTGAGATTTTGTATAATACTCTTTTTTAGGAGTTGATTTAGATATAATTTCTATTTCTTTTTCATTCAAACCAAAAGCTTTATATACTGGGATATAATTTTCTGAAACAGCATTTGAATTAGGTAAAAATATTTTAGTATTGCACGCATCTAAAATTGTTGTAAATAAAGGCGAATTCATAATATCTCCAAGCTCTTGGGTCGCAAAAATAACAGAAGTATTCTTTTTCCTCAATACTTTTAACCATTCCCTAATTTTTGCACTGAATATAGGATTATCAAAGAACATCCAACATTCGTCTAAAATTATAATAGTCGGACTTCCATCCATTTTTGCTTCAATTTTATAAAATAGATAGTTAAGTAGAGGAACTATTACTTGTTTATTATCTATAATTTTTGCCATTTCAAAGACTTGCCATTTCCCATCTTTTAAATTATCAAAATCATTATCAAAATATTTTCCTAAAGCTCCATCAATTAAATAACTTCCAAGAGCTTCTTGTAATTTAAGATCTGTTAATAAATTACAAAATCCTGTCAAGGTTCTCATTTCTTTTGGCATTTTAGAAAGTAATTTTAATGCTTTATATATTTTTTGTTTCTGTAAAGGTGTAAGGGTAACATTTTCTTGAATAAATATATCTATAAGCCATTCATTCGCCCATTCTAAATCAAAACTTTTGTCTATTTCACCTAAAGGCTGAAAACTCAAACTATCTTGTCCTAGATCATAAAAATCGCCACCAACAGAATAAGTCAGCACCCTAGATGAACCATCTTTATCAAAAAAATACACTTGAGAATTTTTGTATTTTTGAAATGATGATGAAATAATCCCAAGTAAAACTGATTTTCCACTTCCAGTCGGTCCGACAATTGATGTATGACCTATTTCTCCAACGTGAAGATTGAACCTAAAAGGTGTTGACCCTACAGTTTCAGTGTAGAGTAACGGAATATCATCTAAATGTTCATTAAACTTATTCCCACTCCAAACACTAGATGTAGGAATTAAATGCGATAGTGTCACACTGTTAAGTAGTGGTTTTCTTAAATTATTATGAATATTCCCTGGTGTCGCACCTAAAAAACATTCCATTGTATTTGCTGTTTCTAGTATAGTAGTAAAGCCTAAATTATTGATTTCTTTAGCTATTTTTTCTGCTTTTTTCTCAACTAAATCAATATTTTCATCTTCAACCAAAATAGTACAAGTATAATATCCTTGACTTAAATAATCTCCTCTAATAAGATTAATTTGTGATTGAATATCTTCTGCATTTTCAAGAGCATTATGATCTTCTTTATGAGCTGAATTTGGATTAGGAGAAAATTCATTCATTAATCTTTGGAACATTGAAATTCTCCCTTGGAAAGTTGAGTTCCATTTCTTTTTTAATATGCTTAAAGCCTCTTGTTTCCCAAGACTTATAAACCTAGTTACCCATCTATATTCAATATCTAATTTGTTTAATCTATCAAAAAAACTACTATGGGTATATTGTGGAAACCCTAAGATTGAAATCGCTCTGAAATGATTTTTTCCTAGTTGTGGTTTTAATCCTCCTATAATTCTAGTATCAGCTAAATAATTGGCCATATACATTGGAACAGAAGGTATTTTTACTTCCATATCTTTTTTTTCTGAAACTGTCGAATGAAGATATGTATAAGTTTCTTCATCGCTTAACTCTTTAATTTCAAGAAAAACACTTTGAAATAAATTTAAAATTTCTCTATTTTTCTTTTTAAATTCAACTAATTGTTCTAAAAATTCATCTTTTTTTTCTTGCTGCTGTTTTTCAATTAAAAATCCATTCATTTTTTTTTGTAAATCTGATGGTAATAATTGAGTAATAGTTAGATAGTATTCACTCTCATAATGATTACCTTTATTAAAAAAAATTTCCCTTTCTTCATCTATAATTTTTCCACTTAGATTTGGGAAATTTCCTTTCTCATAAAATTTACTTTTGCTTCTTTTAGCTTCAATATGTATAGTCCAATTATTATCAAGTCTTTTAATTATGTTATTTAATTGTGAATTTAGATTACTTAGTTCATAAATAGTAATGGAATCTAAGTCAGCTCCTCTATATCTATAGCTTTTTTGTAGAGTTCCATTTTTGTTTAATACAATCCCTTTATCAACTAAAGATAGCCAAGGAAGATAATAACTTAATTTATTTTTTTCTTCTCTATATTCTTTTATCATCTTTCCTCCTTTTAGAAATGTATTAAACTTTGTAATACATTTCTAAACCCTTTGTTTCTGTTAACCTTCGTGGTAATAGTCTTTTTGTTTTACATATCTTTTCATAAATATAGTTAAAATTAATGGATCTTTTTTACAGATAGCTACTAATATAAAATGAATAATTAAAGTAAACATAAGCATATAAGGCACTTCAAGAACCATAACAAAAGTTACCCCTAACATGATATTTATTATAAAAGCTTCCTTCGATACTCCTGCTATCGTTTCAGGTTTTATTAATCCTTGGCAAATTGGTATATCTTCCATCTATCCCCCTTTTTTATTTTTTATTATTGTTTGTAAGACATTAAATTTCATTTAACAAATACTCTCCATTCCTATATCCTTCTACCTTAGTTATAGAAGTAATTTTTCTCTGAACCCCTATTCTTTCTAAAACAATTATTATGTCTACAACTTTAGCTATTAGTTCTTCTTGTTTAGATACTGAAACTCTTTGTATATACTGTTCGAGCTGTTTTAAGCCTCCTATAGCACTATCAGAATGTATTGTGGTTAATCCTCCAGGATGACCAGAATTCCATGCAGTGAGTAAATCAAGAGCCACTCCATCACGGATTTCACCTACAATAATTCTATCTGGTCTTAATCGCATTGTACTTTTCAATAATTTTTTTAAATCTGCATAATCTGTTGTTTTTAGAGCTACAGTGTCCTTTGCTGTACTTTGCAATTCTTCTGTATCTTCTAAAATCACTATTCTTTCTTCTAATTTACTAATTTCTTCTATACAAGCATTAGCAAAAGTTGTTTTCCCAGTAGATGTCCCCCCAACAATTAATAAATTCTTTTTATTTTTTACAGAATCTAAAATTATAGTTTTTTGAGTTGTAGTTAAATTTTCATTTTTTACATAATCATCTAGCGTAAAAACTAAAATAGCTTTTTTTCTTATAGTAAATACAGGATTTGCTCCTGTAAGAACTGCTTCAAATCTACTTCCGCTTTGTGGCAATTCTGCTGATAAAGTAGGATTTTTTTTATCTATTACAGTTTTCATGTGACTAGCTACTGTATTAATAATACTCATAGCTTTAGAAGGCTCGACTATTACCCCAGTGTCTTTTCGCCCTTCTGTAAGAGTATCAATCCATAATTTTTTATCTGGATTAAGCATGATTTCGATGACATTATCATCTTCTAGATATTTATTTACTTCATCAAAACAATATTTTAGTAACTCGATCAATCTATCTGTTTTTATCTGTTTTTCTTTCACCTTCTGTCTTCCTCAATTTCAAAATTTTTGATAAAAGTTATAAATTTAGATTCAAATTTTTTATTACCTTTAAATCCCTTAATTTTTTCTAGAACCTCTACATGATCTAAAAGAAATAAAAATGATTCGCTTAATTTTTTATTAAATTGATCTTTTTCCTTTTTCTTAAGCTCTTCTATTTTTTTTGCATACATTTCAATTAATTCTTGAGGTGTTTTAGGTTTTCTTTTCTTTTTTAATTTTTGATTATCTTGATTCATCGTTTAGCAACCTCCTATTTTTATTTATATAATCTATCTGTTTTGGGAATACCATAAGTTTTATTGGTTTTATCGAGAAAGTAAGGTTCCTCATAAAACCTAATTTTCCATCCTTTAATTGGATATTCTCCCCCAATAGATATAATATTTCTTTTATCTCCTAACTTGTTTCTAACCTCTTCTTCTGTCATTAATTCTCTACCATGAGAATTATTAGATATATTCCCTCCTAACATTTGTCCCACTTTTTGTGATGTATTTTTTACTTTAATAGTTGTTTTACCTAATAAATTACTTATGATTTTAGGGGTTTCAGTATCAATTGGCGATGGAGTATAAAATACTGCTGTAGCACAGTTATCTAAAATACTGATATCTCTACCATATACTTGCCTATATTGGCTCAAAGACTGCCCTATCAATAATGCTTTCATTCCATATCCTGCAATATATGCAATACCCTTCTCTAATATAGGTATTTTTCCAAATGCAGGGAACTCATCTAAAAGTAAAAGCATTTTATGTTTATGAACTGCTTCGCGAGTTTCATAATTCATTTCTGGACATAAAGTTCCTACAACTTGTGTTAAAAGTAATCTTACGAGTGGTGCTAGAATTTTAATATCTTCTGGTTGAATACAAATAAATAAATCAACTGGTGTTTCATAATTCATTAGATCATTGATTTTAAAATCTATTTTTTTAGTATTTTGTCTTATCACAGGGTTTTGAAATAAACTTATCTTAGTTGTCGCTGTTGAAATAATCGAGGCTCTTTCCTTATCTGCTTTTCCTGACATTTCAGCACACATACGAGCTACAATTGGGTGTACTCCGGAAGGGACACCAACCATCGTTTCTTTGTCATAAATTTC
Organism: Psychrilyobacter sp.; assembly: GCF_037132775.1. Taxonomy (GTDB): domain Bacteria; phylum Fusobacteriota; class Fusobacteriia; order Fusobacteriales; family Fusobacteriaceae; genus Psychrilyobacter. The sequence goes on along the minus strand of NZ_JBAHZY010000028.1, from coordinate 2,783 downwards.
TTTGAAAAATTCACTTTCTCCGTGTATATATTTAGGTTCTATTTCATTTTCATCCTCGTCTTCACCTCCAAGAATATTTAGTAATTCATCAGCTAATGGATTAGCAGGAGAAGTCATGAAATCTATAACGTCACCTAATGAAGCCGTTCTATCTTTTATAGTGTATAAGACGTGTAAAATAATTCCATTGAGTAAAACTTTAGCTCCTGATGCCCAATGGTCAAGTTCTCCTTCCTTTCCGTTATCAACTAAGATAGATGTTATAACCTCTACATCTTTAAATTCTAATTTATGCCCTCTTCTTACATTCGATAAAGGATTAAATGATATACTTCCTTCTGTTGCAAATGGAGCGAATTTTAACACTTTATGTTTTAGAACCTTTTGTCTATACCCACTTGTTAATGCAAAGTTTTCCCCTTTGGGATCTAGCACAAAGGTGCTTCCTTTCCAAGTTAAAAGTGTAGGTATAATTATTCCGACACCTTTTCCTGATCTTGTTGGAGCTATTACAGATATATGTGTATTTTTATTATCTATAACAGTCTTTTCACCTAAAAGTGTTTTAACTCTTCCTAAAATCACTCCATCATTACCTTTATATTTTGATTTTAAATACCCTAATTTTTCTAGTTCACTATTTTTAATCCATCTTGCCGAGCCATGAGTATCTTTTTTATTATCTTTTCTCAAAATTCGAATAAAAATTATTAAAGAAATGAAACTAAATATAAGGGAAGGAGTTTTAATCGCTCTATTTAAAATATTTGGCATTGTATTTTCATATCTAAAAAACCAAATAATAATAGAATATGGATTATATAGATTTTTATATACTGGTGTTCCTAGGTCACTATGGAACTTAACTAATTTTGCAAATTTTTGTGTACCCATTCCTAAAATAAGTGTTATGAAAACACTTACTCCAAAAAGTTTTAAAAAAGGTTTAGATTTCAAAATTTTAAAAAAATTTGGTTTTTTTAACCTGAATTTAAATACATATTTTAAAATCACTAAAATTAATATTATAGAAATAAAAATTAGTAATAAATACATCCATATCACCTCTTATAAGGTGTTAATTTAATGTCCGAATGAATCATTACATTCATTCTAGTACCTTGTCCTATCTCTATAGTCGGCTGAATATTCAAAGCCTTATTTGCCATATTAGAGCCGATCTCCATAATCTGTTCTCCTGCTCCTCTTCCTGCCTCTGATTTCCAATCATCATCTTTATTGTCAGCAGTTACAATTGCTGCTCCTGCTCCTACAACAGAACTTAAAACAACCGCCTGAAATAATTTATCAAAATGATTATCAATTTTTCCAGTTACTCCTGCATAACCACTTAGATCAACTCCACCGAAGTTTTTTAATCCAATAGATTTACCATTTGGAAATATTAATCTTTGCCAAACAAGAAGTAGCCTTGTTTGACCAAAAGTTATACCAGAATCGTATTTTCCAATCAATCTAGTCCCTTTTGGTATCATTAAGTAGTTCCCAGAAACAGTGTCATACACATCTTCTCTGACCTGACCTATAACGTTACTTGGGAGGTCAGAATTAATCCCTGAAATTAAAATTGTTGGTATTATCCCCCCTGCTTTTACTGTATAACTACTAGCAAATTGTTCGTAATATGGATTACCAAATTCATTAGTTTCTGCATTCTTTAAAAAATTATTTTTATCTTTTTGTTTGTTAGGATCATCATTTAAATTCATTCCATAATTTTCATTATTGGACCCAGAACTATAATCAAAATTATTGTTATTGGAACCCTCACTATTCATTTTTTTATTCTCATTTTTTAAAAATGTTATGTTTGAAACTCGAGATCGTAACTCTTCTTCAAATATTTTTTCTTTATAACTGATCCTATAATCGTCTTCTACAAAATCAACAAGTTGTTGATTCTTATAATAATCTTGTCTATCAAAAGTTTCTATTTTAGGAACGATGTCTCTTTCTACAAACTCATTTTTTTCAATTGACTCATTTTCATAAGACGTCTTTAATCCAAATTCTTCTGAATCAATTTTTTTTTTGCTCAAGTCTTCTGTTGGTTGCTCTTGTTCTATCTTAATTTTAGAAGGAACAACTGGTTTGTTTGTCGCTTTAAAAAAAGAAAAAACAATTACAACTAATAAGAAGAATATTAATCCTATTGCTAATCCTTTTTTTATTTTTTCAAAAGGATATATTTTTATCTCTTTGTTAAAATCTTCATTAGTTTCAGGAGTGTTATTTTCATCTGTCACTTTTTTACCTCCTATTTTTTATAATTATTTTTTTCTTCCCGATTCTCAAAACCCCTTCTTTAAAGGTTCTATCGACAATCAAATAATTATTTTTAACTCTATAATTAACGAGCATTAATTTTTTTTCTTCCCGAATATAAAAGCTTGGAAGTTCTTGTAAATTTTCTTTCATAATTAAGTATGTTTTTTTCCCATCATCAAAGATTGTTGAAGGGGAAAAATCATATTTCCTTTTATTTACCGTATATTTATAATTTAAATTTTCAGGATTAGTTAAAGTCATATAATTTTCTTCTTTTTCAATTTTTTCTGCTCTAATTTTTCTGATCAATTCTTGATTAGAATATTTCCACTTAACTACTGGATTAAACCTTGTTTATAATGGTCGTATAAATTCATACAAAGAGTGTTTAACCTTAAGCAAAAAAATAAGGTATAATTTAAGAAAACAATATGGGGGATTTTGATTATGAATACACGAAAAACTTACTCTTCTAAGTTTAAATTTAAGATCGT
>NZ_JBAHZY010000024.1:0-10328 GCF_037132775.1 Psychrilyobacter sp. | reverse complement strand
GACCTCGAATATCATTTATTTTGTTTTAAATTTATTTTTTGAATTACAATTGGAGCATATAATAGTTGATTCTATCCCGTTAGAATAATAATTTGTTTTACCTTTTATCATAAAATAATTATTTTCTATGGTAGCTAATTTCCGATTACAATTTTTACACCTTATTTCTTTTTTATTATCTTTTAATTCGGACATCCATCCTCCTGAAGAGTACTCTTATAAATTTAAAAACATTTCCCCTGTCACTTCTTCTAAAACTATCAATGTATTAGTTGAGATCCCTCGTCCTTCTCTTAAGGCCCTAAGTTGTAAACTAAAAGCTGTTAGGCTTATCCCAATCTCTTTAGCTATAGAAGTTTTAGTTATTTTTTTACTGGAAAGAATATTTTGAATCTTATTATATAAATCTATATTTCTTGATTTCATTTATTCACCTCTCATAGTTACACTATAATACAGAATTTCTGTAATTGTCAAATAAAAATTTGCTTTTCTTTGATCTATAATACAACATCTATAATTTTAACAAAATAAAAAGGACTTGTTTTTTCAAGTCCTAAAATAAAATCTTATCGATTAGTTATTTTCTATTTAACCTTCTATCTTTTAGTTTTCTCCAAATGTTTCTATAATTAATAAGCTCTTTTTCTGTAAAGTTCAAGTTTTTTAATATTATTTTTCTATCTACATAATCTAATACTTTTTCAATGTCATTATCCATTTTTAGCATTGAATCTATTTTTTTTAAATGAATTTGAGTTTCCTCTTCTGTAATAAAGCTTAAATCTGATATCAATATTTTTTTTACTTCTCCAGGTAGAATTTCAAGGACTCCACCACCATAACTTCTTGCTTCTAACTCTATTGAAGCAAAAGTGATACTGTTATAGTAACTTAATAAAAGTAATTTGGGATTGAGGTTCCCCTTCGTAGTGATTCTATGCATAGTATCTGTGCTTACAGCATTAATCTCATTTAAAATAAATTTAGGATATAGATTACTCCGTCTTAAAAGGAATATTTGAGGTGCCCAAATAGAAGGGACTCTATACCATCTTTGTCTAATTCTGCACTTATAACCACTATTTTCATTATTTTTTTCACCATTAAAAATATAATTTTTGTGTTCTTTTTCGTATTTTTCAAATGGAGTATCAGGAAAATTAATTAAAAATGATCTCTTATTTTCCTCTACATTTTCAAGCCATAAATCATTATCAAAGTATAACCCATTAATATGACAGCTTCTTCCAATTAATGAATTAACTACATTTTTTAATTTATATTCCTCAACTATATTTTTATCTACGGAAAAATACTTATTATTTCCAGTAGTTATTCCTACATCTACATTAGCAATTTCATCAAAATATTTAAAATCCTTGCTATTCTGAGCTTTAGTTATTAGTTTAATTTCACTATTAGATAATAAATATTTTGTCCATTTATCTGTTGAATGATTGATATGTTTATACTCAATTTTTCCATCGCTTACATCAGATAATGATGATATATTTTGAGTTTCAATAAAAGATATTTCTCCTTTGTCATCATTAATTTGACTAATATCTTTTTCTCCCATCAACAAAATAACCTCTTGTTGAACTTCTGGAAAAACTAATTCTTTAAATGCTACAATTGTAATTTTTGATAAGTTATTTGTTAAGTATAACCTTAAATCTTTAGCATACGCTACTTGTAATAGTTCTGCAGGAATGACTAATCCTATTTTCCCTTTATCCTTTAATAAATTAACAGAAGCAACTACAAATGCTACCCAAGAATTTATTAATTTATTAGATTTCATACCAGATTGCGTTAGCATTTTAGACTGATAGTCTCTTTGAGACTGAGAAAGGTATTGATATCTTATATATGGTGGATTTCCTACAATTAAATCATACTTTTTATTCTTATGATTTTCATAATAGTCATAAAAATCTTGGTTTAAAAAATCAAAGTTTTTAGAATTTTTAACTACTGATTTTGCTTTTTCTAATTCTCCTTCTAATAATTCGATAGCAGTACATTTATAATTAATATTAAGATACTCTTTATTTATACTTTCTAGAAATGACCCGTCACCGCAACTAGGCTCTAATATTTCTATATTTTCTCGTTTTCCCCATTTTACAATAAAGTTTGATAGTTCAAGAGGAGTATAGTATCCTCCCCTTAATTTTTGACTTGAAGCATTTTCTTTTATTTTCATTTTGTTTGTTCCCTTCTATAAATATTTTTAAAATCTGAAATCATATACATATTACTTATTTCATTTTCTAATCTCTTTAAGTATACTACTTTTTCAGTTTTATGAATATCTATTTCTTGTTGAGATAAGTCTTGTTTAATAAAATTAGTACATTTTTTGATTTGTTTAATTAAAGATATTATCTTATCATACTTCATTTTTTCTTCTTCAATTTCTAGATTTAATTTTTTAATAGGAACCCTTTTTAAAACATTAGTTCCCCTAGTATAAAATCCACCTTCAAAGTTACTTCCCATCTTTGAAAATAACCAGTCTATCGCAGGATGAGTTAAAATAGCCTGAATAAATTCTAAATCATAAGGTGAATTAGAATTAGATTCTATTGCACAATAACCTGCCGTTCCTCCAGAAGAAATAATCATATCTTCTACGTCTAATAAATATAATGGATTATCTTTAGCCATAACTTTCACGATTAATTTTGGAGTTTCTATAAAACTTGTTAATCCTTGAATTCTTCCATAGTGATACCAAGTATGCTTATCAGATATAGGGACGTCACGATCATTAGAATCCCCACTTATTTGCTTTGGTATTAACATATCATAATGATCCTTTAAATACTTTAAAGTTTCTGGGTAATTTCCCTCCATCAGATTTAAACTATAAAGAACTCCATTTTTATCATATGGAAATATAATCCATTTATTTAATGTTGGAACATCAAAACTTGATATCTTTTTTTCGATTTTTGTAGTGGGTTTAAAATATGGCTTTAAGATAGTTTTTTCTATTTTATAAGTTTTATTACCTCTCTTAATTTCTATATATTCATTATCCTCTTTTAAAATCTCTGATTTTGAAAACCAGTATAGTGGATAAGGTCTCCCTTTAGATAGGTTTTTTTCTGCACTAGTTTGAATCCCGTTTATTGCATCAGCAATATCATCTAACAAAAAGCTATCTTCATATAATTTATTTAATAAATCGATCTCTTTTTTATCAGAGCATATAATCCAAGGATCTTTTGATAAAATAGATTTTTTTACTTTTACAAATTTAGTTCCTTTAGTTTTCAACCAATCTTGTAAATTAGCCACCGCTTCATAGTCAAATTCACTATTTTTGTTTTTGCTGGCTATTAGAATTGAACTATAAGTTGTTTGATCTTTAAAAAGTTGTATTGAATTAAAATCAATATACTTTTCTAAACTATAATCTCCTATTAAAAGTTCCCTTAATTTTCTCCCCGCTTCATTTTTTATAAATTTGTTAGGTATAATAAAACATATTTTTCCATCTTCTTTAATGTTTTTTAATGCTTTTTCAATAAATAAAAAATATTTATCAAATTGCTTGTAAGCAGAAAAATATTTTTTATACATTTTCATTTCGATATCTAAAGTATGTTTTTTCATATCTTCTGTTTTTACATATGGTGGGTTACAAAGTATTAAATCAAATCTATCAATATTTCCTTTGAAATCCCATTGAAATGGGACTAATTTTATTTTTTCTGGGAGACTAAGCTTATTATATTCTTTTTCTGAAAGGTTCTCTAAATTTATTAAAGAGTTACCATTTTTTATATTTTTATTCAATGACGGTAATATAGATTTAAAAATACCTATTGTAGAGCTATTCTCATTCTCTAAAAGTTTTAAAAGCAAACTAAATTTTGCAACTTCTACAGCATTAAAATCAATATCAATGCCAAATATACAATTTTCTAAAATACTTCTTTTTGCAAAAAAATTCAATTTATATTGGTTTAAATTGATAGAAACTAATTTTGTTGGATCTTCTTTCATATATTTTTTTATTAAATAATTTTGTATCTTTTCATAGACTGCCACTAAAAAAATTCCCGAACCACATGCAATATCTGCAATATTTAAATTCAATATTTCATTGAAATTTTTATTATCAATTTTTTCCTCTAAAGAGGTTTCAACCATATATTTTACAATTTCTTGGGGAGTTGTAACTATTGATTTATTAATATCTTCATCTTTTTTTGCTAAAATTATTTTATTATCTACTAATTCAATTTTTTCTGATAAAAATAATTCGTAAATATCCCCAAGTATGTTTGAATCTATTGCATCAAACATATAAGGACTATTTGGATAGTACAGTTTATTGACAATATCAAAAATAATTTCGTTACTTAAATCAAAGATAATATTTTTTCCATCAAATAACCCTGAGTTATATTTAAAATCAGCTGCAATGAAAAGTAATTTTAATTGTTCTTTTAATTTTTCTTTATTCTCTGAAAAATTTTGCATTGTTGAATGATATGTATTTAAATTTCTATCTTCACAAAATCTTAGAAATATAATTTGATTAATAAATTTTTGAATAGATTCATTTATCTTTAAAGTATTATACTTTTTTTCTTCATATAAATATTTCCCAAGTTTTAGTCTCCAATTATTTATTTCTGTTAAAAAATATTTGTCAATACTATAGAGTTTCAAATTGTCTTTATTGTTAGAAAATTTAGTATCAAACTCACCTGAAAAAATACTTCCCCTTGATAAAAGAGAATGTATTTCATCCCATTTTTCTTCATATTCTAAGTAGTTATATTCATATAAAACTCCATTTTTATAATGGTCATCTATTTTGGGAGGGCTTGTTGTATCATAAATAATTAAAGTTTCGAAATTTGATATAACAACTATTGGATGGTTTGCTGACCAACCATAACTCTTAGCTTGAAATATTACTTTTTTATTATTTATAATAGATACAGAAGGTTTTTTAGCCTCTAAAAAGAATTTTTTTATACCATTAAATGTAAAAGCATAATCAGGTCTTTTGTATTTTTTATCATATGGTTCTAATATAACTTCTTGTATTTCAGGGTTTACTTTGTTGTTATTTGCTATATCCCATCCTAAATTTTCAAATAATTTATCTAAATAATGCTGTCTTAAAGAAGTTTCATTGTATTCAGGTTTTTTTACATAAATCATATTATCTTGGAATTGTTTAACCAATTCTTTTATTTTATTCATATTAAATCTCCTAGACGTAAATGTTTACAATATATTTTTAGTAGCTTTATTATTTTATTTTTATTGAATGCTTTTAATTAAAGCATCATATTGTTCTTCATCTTTTTCTTTGATTTTATCCATAATATATTTTGCTATTTTATTAATTTCAGGAATTTCAACTGGTTTCATACTCCTATCAAATACTTCTTCTAAGTGTGACATTTCATTGCTAAATCTATTTATCAATGCTATTGCATTTTCATCATCACCAAAAAATTTTTTCATTTTTACACCGTCTTCCATTTTTGTTGGGTACTTGTAAAATAAATAAGCTTCTAAAAATTTTCTTAAATTATTTCCAAAACTATAGAAACATTCTGCATCAACATTTGTAATTTCAGTAGTAGAACATTTATAAATTTGGTGGAATAGATAATTAAATTCAGTAACATAATTTTTTAAATATTTGGGCATTAATTTTAATTCTGTTTCATTTTTATTTCTCTCTAGAATAAATAATTCTACCCCACCTTTTTTTGGTTTAGATAAACGTTTTATATATTTTAAAAAATCAAGATTATGTGTTGATAAAAATAATTGTTTATAACGATAAATATTAGGCTCTCCTATCTTTTTTATAGGTTTAGTAATTTCACTTTCAATTAAGCTGTATATGAAAAATATATGATTGCTATCAAGACTCGAAATTGGGTCATCAATCCATATAACTAATTCTTTCCCATCACTTTCGATGTCTTTTAATTTTGCCATAAAATAACAAAATGCAATTAAACTACATTCTCCTTCACTTAAATTATTAGCTGTTTTTTCACCTCTTAAAACCTTAAACTTAAAACCTTTTCCGTCATCCTCTTCGATTGCGGCAAGTTTTAATTCATTATGACCAAAAAAATGATTTAAATATTTATTTACTTTCTCTGCACCTTTTTTTTCATCTTTTAATTGAATTTGTAAACCTTCTATTTTCTTTTCAATTCCTTTAATTCTACTTGCAGAATCCTCGTAATTTTTATATAGTTTATTATTCTCTTTATCTAAACCTTCTATTCGATTTAATTCGTTTTTATAATCAATATTTTTAATAAAATTAGCAATTTCATCTAATAATAGATTTTCTTTTATTACTTCTTGCTCAGATTTTAATGAAGTAGTTTTACTATTGTGATCCTTTATTAAAATATTAATTTTTTTTATTATTTGATCAATTTTTTTGAATTGTCTAAAAAATAAGACAATTCGAAAACTTTAAAAATATCTTTTTTTCTTTGATCTAAATTTTTAATTAATAAATCTAAAATTTTATTGTATTCTTTAATTTCTGTTATTAACTCTTTTTTTACCTCTTCAAAATCTGATTGAAAACGAATATAAAATTCCTCTTTTTTTATTTTTAAGATTCTTTCTTTTAAGATTCTTTCTTTTTTTATTTTTTCAGATATTTTTTCTATTTCTACTCTTATATTTTCTGATTCCTGACTAAAATGTCCATCTAGCCTAACCCAAAGGTCATTTGAAATTTTATTATTACAAAAAGCACATTTTTCTCTTTTTTCTCTATGGTGAAGCATTCCGTTTCTTACCCATTCTTGTAAGGCTCCATTATCTAATAAATCCTGAATCGATTCTGTAGGCTTAATTTTTTTATTTATAATATCATATGTTTCTTTTGAAAATTGCTCAATTCTTTCAAGTTCAAAAAAATTTTCTTCTAGTTCTGAAATATCATCTTTAGGTTGTTCTTGTAATAATTTTTTCTTTTCAACAATTTCTTCTTCACTAAAAAAAGGCTTTGGTGATTTTATTGTTTTATTTATGTCTGCTTTAATTTTTGTTATATTGTAATTTACATCTCCATAAATTAATGATGGTTTTATTTCTTGATTTGCCTTGTTTCTCAGTTTTTCATCTAATGACTTTCTATCAAAATTATTTTTTTTAAATTTAGTGTCATAATTAAATTTTGTTTGGGACAATTCATATATTAATCCATTTTTTTTCTCTTGGCTTCCTAGTTTATTCAAATTTAATTCGATTTCTCTTTCTATTTCAATATTTTTTTCTCCTAGAATTGCAAAAGAGTTTATTTCTTCTCCTTCATTTTTTAAAAAACTTAAATTATGATCGACAAAATCTTTATTATAAACTCTAATATTTAAGTTTAAATCTTGTAATTCACTTTGAATATAATTTCTTGTATCTGTCTCTATTTCAAAACAAGAATCTATATATTCATGAGGAATTTCTTTAGTTTCAAATGCCCTAATAATTCTAGATAATGTAGTTTTTCCAGAATAATTTCTGCCATAAAAAATATTTAATTTTTTAAACTCTTGTATATTATTACCATCATCACGAATAGAAGAATCCCAATTAAAATTTTTATAAATCCCAAAATTTTCAATCTTTTTTATTTTTTTTATCACAAATTGTCCCCCTAGAAAATTTATTGTTACAAGTTCAATATTTAATTTCCTACCACTTTCTCTTCCAATAAGTACTGACTACTCTACCTTCACATTTTAATTCTTCTCTATCCAATATAATAATATCTGAGATATCTTGATTAAAAGATACTAGATGTATTAAATTTTGATTGTCCACTTCTAATTGCTTTATATATGTTTCGTCATTATAGGTAAATACACAGACTTTTCCGATTAATCCCTCTATACCTTCACACATCACAGGATCTACTAATGCAATTGATCCACAGGGGATAGTTCTATCTCCTACACCTGACATGGAATTCCCCTCTACCTTTACTGTAAATCTTCCTTTTTTATAATCTTCATCCGGAACTTCAAAATCTTCATCTATTTCCTCATTTAAGTTTAAATATCCTGGTCCAGCACTGGCAGTCCCATACATAGGAACTTTTCTTGTTTTTATTATTTTAGCATTTGGTTTTATAGTATCATTCACATTATCAGGGAGAATGGAAAGAAATAGTTGTCTTCTTTTTTCTTCTGTAAGCTCTAGACTGACTGCTAGTTTTTCCAAAGTTCTAGGTCTTGATTTATTGGCCCCTCTTTCTATTTCTCCAATTGTACTTATAGATATTCCAGATTTTGCTGCTAATTCTTTCATTGTCAGCTTCTTTTCTTCTCTTAACTGTTTTAAAAGTATACTTAATTCCATAATTCCTCCCCTTTACATTTTTTCTGTATATCATCATTGTATTTTAACATTTTTTTAAAAGTTTTAAAAAAAAATTGACTTTATTACGGATATTCTGTATTATACAATTGAATTACAGAAAAACTGTAAAATGTACTTTGTATCACTGTAAAACTCATTTTAATAAAAAAAGAGTAGAAAAATCTACTCTTAGAATATTTATTAAATTTTGAATAGTGTGGTTCAAGATGTTAAGAGATAACCCCCAAACTACTCTTGGACTATACCATTGAGATTTTAATTTATTGTTTGTCGTATATCCTTTTATACATAAAACTCAAAACTGCAAGCCAAAAGAGTACATATCCAAAGGTTGTAAAAAAATAAGTTTGGATATGTTTAAAATATATAATAGTATCCAAAAATGCTTTGAAGCTAAAAAATATAACCAGTCTATTATAAAAATCATTTCCTTTTTTTTCTTTCTTTAAAAGTCCATATAGTGCTACTGGAGAGAAAAAAATAAAAGAAAGAATTAAAAATGTCATTTTGAATTTGCTCATTTTGTTCATAAATATCTCCTCCTTTAAACTCTGAATAGTATGGTTCAAGAATTCCTAAAACAGCCTGCCAGCTATCTTGAACTGTACCATTGAGACTTTAATTTGTTATTTCGTAAGTTACGAAATTACTCTGAGTCTTCCTTTGGAATATACTCAATTAAATCTGATAAGTTACATTTGAAAAAATCACATAATTTTAAATAAGTATCTAGCTTTACAGTTTCTAATTTAGAATGATCTCTAATCTTTGTTAAAGTATCCCTGCTTAATCCTGTTAAATTTACTAACTCTGTGATTGTTTTTATTTTATGGTCAACCATTAAGTAACCAATATTACATTTCAACATAGTATTACCTCCTTTTTTACTATTGTACCATAGTAAAATACGGTTTAAAACATAATTTTTGGGTTGCAACCTAAAAAAATAAGTTGACAACCTAGGCTATAGAATGGTATATTACTACTATAATAAAAAATATAACTTCTACAAACCTATTAATTAAGGTTGTAAAAGTCAAAAATATTTTGATATGGGGGTATAAAATGGAGAAAAAAGATAAAAAACAGTTTCTACTGTTTTTAGAAAAGATGGAAAGTCATGGGGAATTAAAAAATGATTCCTTTAAAAAACAAAATGAGTTCTGGGGATTATTCGGTGAAATCTATGCAGTAGCTAAAAAAGAAAAAAATGAAACCCTTACTTCCCTCTTGCTGAAGCTTGAAAGTAAAAATGTAGAATTTTTTACGACTTTGAAAAAAGATTATTTCACCTATGGAACCATCGGGCAGATAGCCTATGAGGAATTAGGTGAGATCAATGAGTTTTAAAGATTATAAAAAATTAGATATAAAGAAGTATCTGGAAAAATATGGAAATATAAGTCTTTCAGAATTAATTGAGATCTTAGAAGGTGAGAGCCATGTTGAGTAAAACTATCTATGTCATTGTGTGCAACGGGGTTCCTGTGGTTGCTTTTGAGGATTACTTGGTAGCTGAGGTTGAGTTAAGGAAAAGAAGTGATACACAGGGCATCACGTTTTCTTTGGAGCCTTGTGATCTGGAATTGAGAGTAGATAAATAAAAATAAATGAGGGAGTTTATCTCCCTCTAAACTAAATTTTGTTATTTGAATGTTGGGCACTCAGGGATCCTTGGATCCCGACATTGAAATAATAAAAAACTAGGAGTGCCCAACAGCCTCCTTGAAAGGAGTGGATTCATGAAGGATAATATATTCCAAATAAGGCAAGATATAGCTTTGGAAATGAAAGAAAAATATAAACTAAATATTGAAGATTTTATTTTAATTCGAAAAATAGGAGATTTTAGTTTATCTGCAGATACTATCGAAATTATAAAAGATGAAAAAGTTTACCACTGGATAAGCTACGATGCAATCCAAAAA
>NZ_JBAHZY010000020.1:0-7152 GCF_037132775.1 Psychrilyobacter sp. | reverse complement strand
AGGTGGCCGGGGTGGCCAAGATACGGTTATGTACGAGCAGCGGCTGTATATGCACATCCAATTTTAGCCGGTATGATGTGGGCTTTTTATTCCCTGTTTGCTATTTGCTTACGAAGGAGAAAAGTTTGGGGAAGTGACAATGTTGCAAAATTAATAATAATTTTAAATGTCGCAGGGATGTTAATGTCCATATCTAAAGGGCCTATTCTAGGATTTATTGCTGGTGGAGTTCTTTTGGTTATTGAATGGACCAAGAGGAGAGTTATGGCTTTTACACTGGTAGCCATAATTTTAGCTATCGGTCTTCCTCTTGCAAGTATAAAATTTATACAGTATGCATCTGTAAATAGATTTAATGCTAAAAATAAGACTCAGGAAAATATAGCATATAGAAAAGAACTCATAGATAATTATGTTGTTGAGGAAAAAAACAACCTTTAGTGGGATATGGAAGAAATGGAATGCTAGTAGTCAATAGACAGGTAAGTATAGATAACCAGTATCTATTTATTGCCCTTTTACACGGTGTAATTACTATGTACCTTTTCTTAGGGATGACATTTTATAGTATGTTTAAGTGCTTGAGAATAGGAATAAACACATCATTTGATAACCCCTATGGGGAGCTGACCTGGCTTATAGTAGCTTGCGCATTTACTTGGCTCATTACTCTGGCAACGGTCTGGATGGGGACCCAGAGTGAGCAAATTATATTTGTATTTATTGCCTTTGTCAGTACAATGAAAGCCGGATCTTTTGAAGATATCTCTTCAGAGTGGAACTTTAGACAGATATAGGGGGGAAGTTTTATGAAAATAGCTTATTTAGTAAGTGAGTTTCCAGGGATATCTCACACTTTTATCTTACGAGAAATAGAGGCGTTAAAAAAAAATGTAGAAGTAGTAACGATATCTATAAATAGTCCTAAAGATTTAGAAATAATGGATGAGAAGGAAAGGTTATATTACGATACAATCTTATATTTAAAGGACGAATTTTAAAAAAATATTCCTAAATATTTTTTTAAGATGCTAACGCCTCAAGGAATAAATATATTTTTTTCAACGATTAAATTAAATTATTTTAAAGGATCTAAAAATCTCCTAAAAACCATTGGGTATTTTTTGGAGGAGTTGGTTCTTTTAACACATTTAAAAAAATTAAAAGTAAGCCATGTTCATGTTCATTTTGCCAACCCAGCTGCGTCTTTAGTCCTGCCGATAAATAAACACACCGATATAAATTATAGTCTCAGTGTACATGGGCCAGAAATTTTTTACAACACGGATAAAAATTTATTGGAAGAGAAATTTAGAGATGCAGTTTTTATACGGGCGATAGGTTTTTTTTGCAGGAGTCAGATTATGAGGTTCTTAGAGGTTAAACAATGGGATAAAATCCATATGGTTCCATGTGGAGTGAACCCTGAGATCTATAGGAGATATGAACTACCTAAAAATAAAATAGTTAATATAATATCGGTAGGCAGACTTACTCCTAGTAAGGGACAAATTGTAATTTTAAAAGCATTGAATAGACTGTCTAAAAAAGGGATGAATTTTAAACTTAATATCATTGGTGGAGGGATGGATGATTCTCTTTTAAAATCTTATACAAAAACAATGATTTAGAGTCTCATATATATTTTTTAGGAGTGAAATCGAGGGAGGAAACTAAAGAAATTTTAAAAAAAATGGATATATTTACATTACCATCTTTTGCCGAAGGGATTCCAGTCTCTTTGATGGAGGCGATGTCTATGGAGATACCAGTGGTAAGTACCATAATAAATGGGATACCGGAACTAATTCAGAATGGTAAGAATGGATTTTTGGTTATGCCTAGTGATATAGTGGGACTCTCAAAAGTATTTGAAAAACTAATTTTAGATGATGTCCTTCGAAAAAAGATTGGGAAGGAAGGAAGGGGAATTATAAAAAACAAATATAATATCTATAAATCTGCTAATAAGATGGTAGAACTTTTTAAAACTTATTGAGTTAGGGGGATCTTATGATTTTTATTTTTTGGTTACTTTATATAGTTAACATTTTTTCTATATTTTATTTGAGTATTTTACTATTTTCTTATTTATTTATAAAAGAGAAAACTTATCCCATTATAAATATACAAAAATCTTTTAAATTAGCTGTATTGATTCCTGCACATAATGAGGAGCTTTATATAGAAAGATGTTTAAATTCCCTTGAGAGAGCTTCTAAGAGTGGTAATTTAGTAAAATTTTATGTTATTGCTGATAACTGTACAGACAATACTACTGATCTTGCATCCAAATGCGGAGCAGATGTAATAGTGAGAAGCGACACCATAAAAAAGGTAAGGGATATGCTCTAGAATATGCATTTGATAAATTAAAAGATCTTGATTACGATCTTTATCTTATTGTGGATGCTGACAGTGTGGTGGAAGAAAGTTATTTTCTTTCAATCCTTGATGGATATAGAAAAGGGTTTGAAGTGATGCAGGGAGGGTATTTTGTAAAAAACAGGGTTAATACCAAAAATAAATTGATGAATTTAGCACTTTTAGTATTTCATGGGGTCAGACCCTATGCCAGGGGAAAATTAGGTGCTTCTGTAGATCTCTTTGGAAATGGATTTGCTGTTAGTAAAAAAGTGATAACTGAAATACCATATAGAGCTTATTCGATAGTGGAAGATGTAGAATATCATTTGAAATTAATAGATAAAAATAAAAAAGTTCACTATATTAAAGAAGCTAAATTATATGCTGATTTTCCTATATCCAAGGAGGGAACTACTGCTCAAAGAGCAAGATGGGAGGGAGCTTATTAATAATTAAGACCTATCTCCCAAAGTTAATTGTTAAATTTTTAAGAGGAAGAGTTAATTTTGTAGAACCAATATTGGAATTGATCACTCTGCCCATGGCTTATATAGTTTTGATTCTTTTGTTACTGCTTTTATCGGGATTACCGTTTTTTATGATATTTTCTGTCTATGGTCTTTTACTCATAGGGGTTTATGTTATCGTTGCGGTGAAAAAATTTGGCGACAGAACTGATTTTATATCTCTTATAGGGGTCCCTTCCTATGTATTTTGGAAGATAATAAAACTTCCTCTTATCTTTAAAAATAGTAAAAAAAATACAAATTGGAAAAGAACTAAAAGAGATTAGGAGGAATTATGGATATTTCAATTATTATAGTTTCATTTAATACAAAAAATTTACTTATTGATTGCATTGAAAGTCTGAAGAAAGAGATCGAAAATTTAAAAAATAAATATCCCATGGTAAAAATAGAGATAATTATTGTAGAAAATGGTTCACATGATGGCAGTGACCTTATGTTAAAAGAACAATATTCAGATTTAGAGCTTTATTTTTCAAAAGTCAATTTAGGTTTTGGTGGAGGAAATAATGTGGGAATGAGGGTTGCAAAGGGTGAATTTATAATTTTATTAAATTCTGATGCTTTTTTCTTAGAAAATTCGTTGTTAAAATCATACGAATTGATGATAAATAATCCAAATGTAGGAGTAGGAGTAGGGAAATTAATAGGCCGTGATCGAGTGTTTCAACCTTCTAAAAGATCTTTTCCCAGTATTTTTAATGATTTTTTTAAATTAAGTGGTTTAGAAAACAAATATCCTGCTTCTAAATTATTTGGCCGAGCTGATTATCTCTACGAATCACCTGATTTAGAAAGGGAATGTGACTGGGGGCCAGGGGCATTTAATATCATAAGGAATAAAGTATTAAAGGAAGTTGGATTATTTGATGATGCTTTTTTCCTCTATTATGAAGAGGTAGATTTGGCGAAAAGGATAAAAGAAATAGGTTATAAGGTCTATTACTGGCCTCAGATAGTGATAATTCATATAGGAGGAGAATCTGCTAAATCTTTGGATAAAAAAAGGGTAGCAAAATCAGGAAATCAGCTAACTCTTTGGAGGTTGCAGAGTCAGTATATATATATTATAAGAAGCATCATGGGTTTTTTACCGCATACTGTTCAAAATTTATAGAATTTAACTGAAGTAAATTAAGGATTTTTAAATCATCAGATCAGGTAAGGAAAGATTATTTGTGGAACCATATAGAAACAATTTCTGAAGCGTGGAATAACACCAAAGGGGGTAAAATATCACCTCCTAAACCGTGGAAGTAGGTGAAGTTATGTTTGAAAATATAAAAAAAGATTATATAAATCACAATAAAGAATTTTTAAATGTTGGATTTTTTGCTATGGTTGTCTACCGTTTTGGACGTTGGAGATATGGGATTAAAAATAAAATAATTAGGAAGCCGTTATCATTTGTTTATAAACTTCTTTATTTTAATATAAAAAATCATGGAATTGAGCTCCCATGTGAAGTAATCTTAGGGGGAAATTTTCAAATTCATCATAATGGAGGAATAATGGTGAGTGGATATACTCAATTTGGTAATAATTGTATTATAAGAAATGGAGTGACAATAGGCGCGGCGCGAATTGATAAGGTCGAAGCTCCAACTATAGGAAATAATGTGAATATCGGTACAGGAGCAAAAATTTTAGGCGGTATTGTGATAGGAAATAATGTTGATATTGGTGCTAATGCTGTGGTTTTAAAAGATATACCAAATAATTGTATAGCTGTTGGAATTCCAGCTAGAATAATAAAAAAAGATAAATACTAATTCTATGAATTGAAATTAAATGATGTTTATCTTCCTATAATGAATTCATTAAATTTAAAAGGCATCTAAATGTTGCAAAAACTCAGATAATAATTATTAAGGTAGGTGTTTTATGATAAAGACTAGTGTAGTTCCTGTATTTGGTTATTTATTTAATAATTATAGTACGTCTGAATTAGCTGTAAAGATAATGGAACATGTAAAAAAAGATAATAAAATACTTTGGCATATAGTTACTGTAAATATGGATTTTATTGACAGAGCGAAGAGGGATGAGGAACTGAGGGATATAATAAAATCATCTAATATAGTTACTGCTGACGGGATGCCCATCATCTGAGTCTCCAAACTATTTGGAAAGCCTCTAAAAGAAAGAGTAACAGGATCAGACCTTACACCGCTATTGATAAAAGAATCTGAAAAATATCAGGTACCTTTGTTTTTTCTAGGAGAGACTATCAAAGAAAATGAGATAGCGATAGAAAATCTTAGAAGAGACTATCCAAAGTTAAAAGCAGGGAATTTTTCACCAGAAGTAAAACCTCTTTTAGCTATGGAAAATGAAGAAATTTTAGAAAAGATAGCAGAAGTGAAGCCTAAAATATTATTTTTATCTTTGGGAAGTAAAGCTGAAAAATGGACTAGAATGAATAAAACCCAGTTAGAAGAGATAGGGGTAAAAGCTGTGATAGGTGTAGGAGCGACTATTAAATTTTTAGCTGGAACGGTTAATAGAGCGCCATTATGGATGCAGAATAGTGGGTTGGAATGGTTTTATAGACTGATGCAGGAGCCTACTCATCTCTATAAGAGATATTCTAGAAATTTTATAGTCTTGGTAGCTGAGATTGTTCATGAGTTATGGAGGAGTTCGGAAGAAGAATTAAATGGGATTATCTATAATAGAAGAATCTTTACTTCGCGTATAGTCGAAGGTCTAGAAATTCCTAAAGAAGGAGTTTTACAGCTAAAGTTAAAAAATAAAATACAGGTTTATCATCTGAATAAACATAAAAAAAGGCTATATAAAGTTATATATGGGGATGAAATTCAAAAAATTGAGCTAGATTTATTAAGGGTAACATTCTTAGATTCAGCAGCTCTTGGCTACCTTTTGAGAATGAATCAAGAGATGAACATGTTAGGGAAAGAGTTGAAATTTTTAAGGGTTTCACCGCAGTTATATAACTTGTTTAAATTTAGGAAATTAGATAACTTTATAGACATGGATTTTTATGTACAAAGAAAGCCGCCAGAATTAGATATAAAATATTTGGAAGAATATAGAAACAAAGAAATTCTAAATGATGGACTATACTTCTTCAATAAAAGAATTATAGATTTAGCTGGTACGGCTGTAGGTTTAGTACTATCTGCACCTATAGTTATCTTGGCTGGACTAGCTATAAAACTAGAGGATGGTGGCCCAATTTTTTTTAAACAAGTTCGTGTTGGAAAAGGAGGGAAACCATTTTATATTTATAAACTTAGATCGATGGTTTTAAATGCTGAAGAATTAAAGGTGCAATTAGAAGATAAGGCTGAGATAAAGGGAAAGATCTTTAAGATGAAAAACGAGCCTAGAATTACAAAAGTTGGTAAATTTTTAAGAAAAACCTCTATTGATGAGATTCCTCAATTTTATAATGTATTTAGGGGAGAAATGAGCTTGGTAGGACCTAGACCAGCTATAGATCATGAAGTAGGAAAATATAGTTACGAAGAGTGTGGGAGAGTAATAAAAGTGAAACCTGGTATTACTGGTATTACTCAAATTAGAGAAAGATTAGATGGTAAGTTAAATTTTGAAGAACAGATTAAATATGATTTTGAATATATTGAAAAAAGAAATAGTCTTCATTGACCTTTGGATATTGTTTAAAACTGTATATGCTATCTTAAAAGGATCTGGTGAGTGAAATGGAAGTGAGAAATCTATATTAATTAAATTCCTTTAAAAATCTATCTATTCTGTTTTGCCAAGCAGGCATCTTTACTTCTACGTTTTTTTAATTTTTTATTGTTCATTGACCAATTTAATAATTTGTTTGTTAAAGTTGTTATTTCTCATACCAAAAACCCAGGAGTTTCTTATAATATAAGATTTGTTGTGTATAGCTAATACCAGTTTTTATCCCTGAGCTTTGGTTTTTCCATTAGAGAGATAGTGGAGAGACTTCATCTGTTTCAATATAGGGGATAGTTTTATTTTTCTCGAAAACAAAATCACTGGAATAAGTGACATATACCGCATCCATTTTGTGGGTTATTTCAGCTAACATAGTTTGGTGCTATTGTATTTAGTTGATAACATAATTCTTTTTCCATCTCAGCTTTGTCGATATTGTATAATGGTCGTATAAATTCATACAAAGAGTGTTTAACCTTAAGCAAAAAAATAAGGTATAATTTAAGAAAACAATATGGGGGATTTTGATTATGAATACACGAAAAACTTACTCTTCTAAGTTTAAATTTAAGATCGT
>NZ_JBAHZY010000071.1:0-6381 GCF_037132775.1 Psychrilyobacter sp. | reverse complement strand
TATTTTAAGAATGCTATCAATAGAATTTGAAGAAAGATTAAAAGGACATTTATAAAAAAATAGGTAAATGAAAAGGGTACCAATTAAGATACCCTCTATCAGCTAAGAAATGTAATTTACACGTAATTTGGGACAGACCCTGCATATCCATTTTTTACAATTTCTTTATTTAGATACTTTCCATTATAGTAAACCTTTCCTACCTTTCTACCATAACGATCTGTGTCCATCACTTCTACTGTCACAGTTTTCTTCGCTATTCTTTTATGGACAAAATCTTTGGCTTCTAATCCATATTCTTGAGTCCTTTCAGGAGTATCAATCCCATAAAATCTGATCTTATATTTTTGATTATTAGCTACTATGTGGATAGTATCTCCATCACTTACATAACTAACAGTTCCTGTAAGAGTTTTAGCAGTTAGAATTGTAAAACTCAAAAGAAATATCATTATTATTTTTTTCATATAGCCCCCATAAGATTTTCTCCTAATCTTTTATGATTTACATCTATTCTATCATGATCTAATAACTTTTCCTGTATTTATTCACATTCATATCAACTTTACTAAGGTGCTAGGACATATCCACACCAATTAAATAAAATTTTAAATATATTTTTTAAACCCCCAAAAAAGGTCTAAAGTCCAAATCAAAGTCAGATTCTAGTCAGGCTCAAAAAAAAAGAATTTCTCTCTGAATCTCTTTGTCCTCTGCGATAGAAAAAAAGCTCTTGTGTTGTAGCAGTAAAGGATATACGAGTATTAAAATTTCTTCTAGTTATAAGAAATTTTAATACTCGTATATCCTTAGCGACCATTCGCGATACATTTAAATTTCTTTATTAAATAATAGAGAAATTTATATATTTAATTTTTTTCATTAAGTATGAATAAAATTAATACACATATACCCATCGTATACCTTAGCGGTAAAAAAGTCAGATTATAGTCTCCATCAAAGTTTATAAGCTGTTCTTAGTACTAAAGCTCAGTACTCTTATAAAAGACTCTAAATCCTTGTAATTTTTAGGTGAAATAAGGCTATTTCTGATACCTTTAAGACTCTTTGTGACACCCTTAAGGCTCACCAGTGGCCCTTCCTACTTCTTAACCTCAACAGTACCAAAGGTTTAAAGGCTTCCTTATTTGCCGTATTTCGATTGTAGGGGTGCAATCACAAGGGGGAGTTTTTAGGAGCTCTTAGGCGGTGAATTAGGAGGTATAATTGATAATGTACAATTTACAATTGATAATGGAGGAAAAAAAGATTAATCCGTGCAGATCAGAGATTTTCTGTGTATTGATGACTGAGCGGAGCCGAAGGAAGAAATCCGTGTGCTATGAATCTAAAAAATGATCTAAGCCGGGTTGTTCTGTACAGTAAAAACGTTAAATTATCTTAAAATTAGTTAAGAAACCCTTGATTGGGTTTAAAGTTAAATGGATTTTCAAAAAAAACTTATCTGTATTAAAAATTTGAGTATTCAAAGTGGTAGAAATTTCTACCACTTTTTTATTTGCCGTTTTTAGGGTTTTGTTTTGGTCGACAAAGTATATCATATATGCTTTTTATATTTCAGATTATCTTTCCTATTTCTTCTAATATCTCCTGATTTTCTTTTTCTAAATATGGGATTGTCAGAACATTTTTATCCTTAAACTCATCAACTATTAATTTAATAAATTCTTCTTGTTTATATTTTTGTTCCTGCCAAAACGGATCTATAGAATCTGGATATAGCTTATTTATTATAATTTTGTCTACCCCTATTCCAAACTCACGTAAACTCTCTACTCCACGCTTTGTTTCTAAAAAAGATAATTTATCTGGATTCATGACAAAATAAAACGATACCTTATTTGAATCGCTTAATATTTTATAAATTTTTAGAAGGTCATCCCTCCTACTTTCCAATAAGCTTAAGACCTTGTCATCACTTATTCTATCTCTTCGGTCAAACTTCATATTTTTTAACATTAATATTTTTTTTCTTTTCTTTATCAAAGTATCCATCCAAATATTGATTGTTTTAGGTAATTTTATAAGCCTTAGCGTATGACCAGTGGGAGCTGTATCGAATATAATATAGTCATATTCTTGATTCTTAAGAATGATTTTATTTATCTTCTCAAATATTGCTGATTCATGGGTTCCAGGAGAATTTTTAGCTCGTTTAAGCTGTCCTTTTATCTCTCCCATGATAACGGGACTTAGCATTAGGTTACATTGTTTTTGTATATTTGAAATATATAATTCTGCTTCCTTTTCTCCATCAATTTCCAGTATATCTAAGTTTTTTGAATATCTAAACTTTTCGTCTTTTTTCTTAATCTCTATATCAAATAGATCTCCTGTAGAATGAGCTGGATCAGTAGATACTAACAGCACCTTCTCTTTCTTTGAGTACTTGAATGCCAGAGTAGAAGCACAAGTCGTCTTTCCCACTCCACCCTTACCACCAACAAATATAATTTTTTTCATATTGATACCTCGCTTTTGATTTATAGTGGACACTCTGTGACTTTCTCTTCCCACATATTTTTTCGATCAATCATCTTTTCTTCCCAAGCTCCTAACTCATCCCCTAGGTATGGTAGAAGCTCCAAAGTATAATAATTAGTAGGAAGCTCTATTCCTAAGTTCTCTGAAAAACAGATAAACAAAAATTCATCTATATCATCTACCAAAGCTTCTTCTATCTTGCTTACAGACATTGCTCTATGATTAAATGCCCCTTGAAAAAATAATTTTATATTCTCTAGTATTTTATTTTTCTCTTCCATAACTCCTCCATCTAAAAAACAAATAGAGTTTAGCAACCAAAAATAGCTACTAAACCCTTTGTTTTATTATTTATTATTTTTCTCTTACTTGTTCTGGAGCTCCTCTTGAAAAAGCTGTCTTAGCTTCTAAAATAAGTATAATCGCTAGTATAAGTAGTGCAACTGCAAACCCTAGTAAGACATAGTTATGTAAATTTGCTTTTATTATTAAGATCAAAGCTGCAAATGTAACCGTAAACATAAATATCATAGGATACAATGCCATCTTGTATTTTTTGCCCGAATTCTTAAGCCATAATGCTATTGCTAGTAATGCTAATGCTGATAATAACTGATTTGCTGCCCCAAATATAGGCCAAATAGTTGTCCATCCATTAAAACTTAAAAATCCACTGATTAATACAGTTACTAAAGTTGCAACATATTTATTAGTTAACGGGTTATCCTCAGTTTTCACTTCTGATGCCATCTCTTGAAAGATAAATCTTGCCAGTCTAGTTGCTGTATCTAATGAAGTTAGTGCAAATGCTGAAATTGCTAGTGCTGTAAAGTTTTTTCCAATATGATAATCTAATCCAAACGATGTCATAAAGTTTCCTAATCCATCAGAAAAAACATTGATTGGCCCTCCTGCTCCTAATAGAGTAGTAAATTTATCTTTTGTTAAATATGCTACTGTTATTATAGCAATAACTGCTAATACCCCTTCAATCAACATCGAACCTAATCCAATCAATTTTATATCTTTTTCATTGTCTAATTGTTTAGAAGTCGTCCCTGACCCAACTAATGAATGGAACCCAGAAACTGCTCCACAGGCTACTGTAACAAATAACATTGGAAATAATAAAGTCCCATTCACATTAAATGATGTAACTGGTGCTAATTCGATAACTGGTCTCATAATTAAAATTCCAACAAACCCACCTAACAACATTCCATATAATAAAAATGAATTTAAGTAATCTCTTGGTTGTAATAAGATCCATACTGGTGTAACTGATGCTATAAAGATATAAACTAATAAAACTACCATCCAAACATTCTTATTTAATACGATCGGGAACATATTTCCTGCAAATATACATCCTATAAGTGCAATGACTCCTACAATACTTCCAACTAATAAGCTATATCCTTTTCTATATACTAGAAATCCAAATGCTATTGCTAAACCGATAAATAATAGCGATGCACTGGCTGCTTCTGGTACTGCAACAAATGTGTTAGCAACGATATTGGTAAATGCCGCTACTACTAAAATTAGTGTTAACCAAGCAAATATAGCGAATAATCTCTTCCCTTTTTTTCCCATTGAAATTCCAATTACTTCTCCTAAAGATTTACCTTTATTTCTTATAGAAGCAAATAAAGATCCCATATCATGTACTCCACCAAAGAAGATACTTCCGATTATAATCCATAACAATACTGGAACCCATCCAAATACTGCTGCTGCTATGGGACCAACTATCGGCCCTGCACCTGCAATAGATGAAAAATGATGACCTAATAATACTGGAGCTTTTGCTGGAACATAATCTATACCATCATTCATTGTGTGAGCTGGTGTTTTTCTTGATGGATCGATCCCCCACTCCTTATAAAGGTATTTCCCATACACCACATATGCCACGATGAAAATAGCAATTGTAACTAATAATAACCATATTGAATTCATAACTTTTCCTCCCTTAATTTATTATTAAACTTCTAAAAAAAATTATATTTTTCTTCCCAAATCGATTTGTCACTACTTTTTTAGTATCTAAATCGATATATATCAACTTCATATTAAACCAACCTTTCAGTCCAAATAAAAAGCTTTTATGGTATGAAAATCCCTGGATGATCTTTTCATCTCCTTTAGATAGTTTTTTCCCTACAAATATAAATGTAGCTACACTACTCATTTGATTTTTTTTATTCCCTTTTAAGAGATCCAAATTTTTAGTAATGTATTCCTTGAATTTTTTTTTTTCTATTATTCTTTCTTCTTTTTTTAATGTCTTATAAAACATCGTTTCCTTAGTGGAAAAAGAATCGTAAATTAAATCTTTTGACAATATATATTTACTGGTTTCTTCCAAAAATAATCCCTTAAAATCAAAGCTTAATTCGCCTAATTCTGAGTTTTTTTCTATATTAAAACTACTAGACAATTTGAATATGATTTTTTCTCTTAATTCTTCACTACTCACAATATCACCTTCTTTATTTTATTTTTACTACTAAAATTTAGTTTTTTACGTGTTTTTGGAGACATTGTTTGAACGTTCCATCTAAATTCATAAAAAATTAAAACGTTTTTACACTTTGAACATGTAATTACTTTCATTCCTTTATTTAATTAATAGTATACTTCATTATTGTGAGTATTCAAAATTAAATTTTAGTTTTTCTTAAGAAACTGCCCTTGTTTCCTAAGAATTTAAACTCTTTGATGAGTTACTTACTAATATATTTAATCTATCATGATCTAATAACTTTTCCTGTGTTTATTCTCATTCATATCAATATCAATTAAATAAAATTATAGATGTTTATTTTTAAAACCAAGAAAAAAAATTTCTTAGTGATCTTTCTAGCATTACCTTTGTGAGCTTAGTGGAAGGACTTTGATTTTTAATATTCATGTATCGAAGTTCCAAGGATTCCGTCCTTGATACGAGATACCTTAGTCAGGCTCAAGAAAAAAAAGAATCTCTTAGTGTACTCTCTAGTTATTCCTTTGTGAGCTTAGTGTAAAGGTTTGGGTTTTCGATCTGTGTAATCTAGTTGAAAGACTGTAAATTACTGTGATTTTCAGGTGAAATAAGGCTCTTTCCGATACCTTTAAGGCTCTTTGTGACACCCTTAAGGCTCACCGTGGCCCTTTCTACTTCTTAACCTCTAAACCCCAACAGTACCAAAGGTTTTATAGTTCCCTTATTCGCTGTATTTCGATCACAGGGGTGTAATCACAAGGGGGAGTTTTTAGAGGCACCTTAGAAGGCGAATGAGAGAGAATAATAAAATTGACAATGTATAATGGACAATTGACAATGGAGAAATAGAGCCGAAACCCTTGGACACAAAGAACACTAAGAGAAATAAAAGCTTTAGCCGCGAATTACGCTAAAAAAAAGAAATAGAACGCGGATGTCTAAAGACAAGAAAAAGGATTTAGAGTCCAAATCAAAGTCAGAATCTACCCGATGTGGGCATCACCAATATACTATTAGTTTACTATCATAAACATAGAATATTGCGATAGCCAGACCTTAGTCAGGCTCAAGGAAAAAAAAATTCTTAGTGTACTCTCTAGTTATTCCTTTGTGAGCTTAGTGTGGGCGTATCCCAAATTTAGTGTAAATTAATTTTAACCTTCTTAGTTGATAGAGTATAATCTATTAAACTGAGGAGGTTTTTATGGTTAAGAAAAGAAGAAGAGAGGTAGATCCATTAATTGCTGGAATTATGGATAAATATAATATTGAAAATGTTTTAGATTTACAATCTATCATGAAAGATTTATTTAAAGATGGAGTTTCCATCCTTCTTGATAGTGAGATGGATGAAACTCTTGGATTCTCTAAACATCAACGTTCTTCTA
>NZ_JBAHZY010000107.1:0-13330 GCF_037132775.1 Psychrilyobacter sp. | reverse complement strand
AAAAAGGTATATTAATTTTTATAATAACGATAGAGGACATAGTTCTTTAGATTATGAAACACCTGCTAAGGTATATTTTGGTACTCAAAAAATTGCTTAAGTTTTTTCATAAACTGTTTGACAAACACGACCACCATACTTTACAAATGATAAGGGTGAAATTACTGGGCTTATTGGTGCAGTATTTGATATCACGAAAGAGATGATGCAGGAAAAACATTTAGATAAACTTGCTTCCTATGACGAACTTACAGAACTCTATAACAGGCGTAAGGGAATGCTTCTATTGGGAAAACAGATCGATCAAAGTAGATGTGATAATCTTCCATTTTCAATTGTTATGATGGATATAGACAACTTAAAAAAAATCAATGACACATATGGTCATAACTATGGAGATGAAATTCTTAAGACGGTTTCGCAAGTGCTGAAAAATAATTTAGGAGATCATGATATAGTTTTTAGGCATGGTGGAGATGAATTTATCTATTTTTTACCTAATATGGATAGAGAGGAAGCCTTTTTAGTGTCGAGAAGGATACGAGAGGGGATACTGAAATTTTTTAAAGATCATGAGAAAAATATATGTAGACATATTTCTGCAAGTTTTGGAATCGCAGTGTTTCCTGATGATGGTGATAGTGTCGATCATCTGATTAATAGAGCAGATAGTGCAATGTATAAAGTTAAAAGAAATGGACGTAATGGGATTGGGCTTGTAAGTGGAATATAATTTTTTAAAGACAAAGCTGGGCATTTTAAGCCGTAACCTTTGTCGTGGATACTAAAAGGCTAGGGTTAATATACTGATAAAAGATGATTTCTGTATTCTATAGGGGCATCTTTTTTTAATTCCAAGATATCAGTCAGTTGGATAAAAAAAGCTTTGGACACAGAAAACTCTATGATGATCACAGATTTTTGTTTTAGGTTAAGACCAAGAAAAAAATAGCCACCAATGAACACCAATTTTCACTTATGAAAAGAGAGTATTTAAAGAACAGAGTACAGAGGAGAAATAAAACTTTTGTCGCATAACTGAAACTTAGAGTTATCTAGTTGAAAGACTCTAAATCACTGTAATTTCTAGATGAAATAAGGCTCTTTCTGATACCTTTAAGGCTACTTGTGACCCCCTTAAGGCTCACCAGTGGCCCTTCCTATTTCTTGCCTCTCAATCCCAATAGTACCAATGGTTTTTAGGCTTTATAGTTTGACGTATCTCGACTATAGGGGTACAATCCTAAGGGAAAGTTTTTAGGAGGACACAGGAGGGAAATGAGAGAGAATAATTGATAATGTATAATTGATAATGGAAGGACAAAAGCTTTAGTCGCAGATGACACAGAGAAAAGCAGATTTTAACCAGGAAAAAGATGAAAACTAGTCACGAATTGCACGAATGGACACGAGTATTTATTTTGGGGTTAAGACCAAGAAAAAGAATTTCTCTGTGAACCTCCTTGTCCTCCATGTCTCTGCGTTGAAAAGTCAGAATCAAAGATTTTCTTAGTGTTCTTTTTAGTTTTTCCTTTGTGTACTCTCTGGTTATTCCTTAATGAGCTTAGTGTAAAGGTATAAGTTTTTCAATCTAAGTAATCTGCGACAGAAAAAAATCTCCTGCCTTGTAGCAGTAAAGTATTCAATTAGCGACCATTCGCATAATTAGCGGTAAAAAAGTCAGAACGTAGTCTACAGGAATGCTGACATTGTAATTTCATAACAATCTCAATGCATCTGACTAAGTTCAACTACAGAGTTATATTCATAACTCTAAGTTTCAGTTATGCGTCAAGGGTAGTAGTTTCTACCAAAAAAAAGATTTAATTCTGTGTAATCTGTGTCAAAAAAACTCCTCTGTCTAGCAATATTTAGTTTTCATCCTTTATTTCAATAAGGTTTTCAGGATAACTTATCCAGTCTGAATAACTTCCTATATATACTTTTCCATTGGAAAAAAATTCACTGTAAACTGTGT
Organism: Psychrilyobacter sp.; assembly: GCF_037132775.1. GTDB lineage: Bacteria > Fusobacteriota > Fusobacteriia > Fusobacteriales > Fusobacteriaceae > Psychrilyobacter. The sequence goes on along the minus strand of NZ_JBAHZY010000107.1, from coordinate 11,352 downwards.
AATCTAAAGATGCATTTACTCCAGATCCACATGAAAAGACTATATTTTTAGAGTTATTTAGTCTTTTGAAAATTTCTTTTAATTCTTTTACTGACTTTACTTTCCCATCCTTTAACAATGATTTTGAATCAATAGATAGAGCCGTTGGTATATGCCCTGGTTTAGAATAAAGAGGTTCAGTTAATCCTAAATATCTTTCATATGATCTGCATTCTATCAGGGAGATATCTTTACTTTCTATGGCCTCTTTAACTTCACTTATCTCAATATATATATCCTTTTGGATTTCAAAACTATAACTGCTATTTTCAGGTGAGGAAGTTTTTTCCTGACTTACTAATCCGCCTTTTTTAATCCACTCTGGATATCCACCATCCAGTATTTTAACATTTTCATGACCGATATATTTAAACATCCAAAAAGCTCGAGCTGCTGCGACCATATTCTCGTCATATACGACTATAGAGCTGTCCTTTGTTATTCCTAATTTTTCTATTTTATCTATGAATTCTTCCATTTTAGGTAGTGGCCTAGCTCCTCCATGTTCTTTTTTTTCTCCTGCTAAGTCTCTGTTTAAATCAATGAAAAAAGAACCTTCGATGTGTTCTTCGTTATATATTTTTTCTCCATATTCTGGATCATGTAGATCAAATCGTATGTCTAAGACCACTATGTTTTTAAAATTTTCTTTTAATTTATTTACACTTATAAAATTTTTCATTTAAAGCCTCCTAAAAAATATTATTATTTCTTCCTATAAGTCATATCCAAATGGGGAATTCTATCCTCTAAATAAACTTTGGATATTGCTTCAAAACCCAGACTTTCATAGAATTTTCTTAAATAATCTTGGGCTCCTATGGTTATTTTCTTTTCACCCCAGTGATCGGTTATATAATTTATTCCGGCTTGAACAATTTTTCTAGCGAAGCCTTTTCCCCTTGCCTCAGAAGTTACCAAAACCCTTCCTATGGAAGGATCATCATATGAAACCCCTGATTTTAGGACTCTCAGATAAGCTTGAATTTTATTATCTTCTCTAATCATAAGATGAATTGATTCTAGATCTTTTTCATCTACATCGTTGTAGACACAGTCTTGTTCTACCACAAATATTTCCGATCTTATTCTTAATATTTCATATACTTCCCTACCTGTAAGTTCATCAAATTTTTTAATTTCTAAATTCATTTTCTTCTACGCTCCTATTATAGTATATATATATAATAAGATATCATTTGTTTGTTGAATTTTCAATAAAATTTATTTTGATATGTTTCCAAGAGAGAGGATGTAGGACCTTTCAATCAAAGCTTAAATCAGAACTTATTGAGAAACAAACTTTTCTATGATATTATAGAAAGAAAAGGAGAATTATATGCAAAAGATAATATTAGATTGTGACCCAGGAATGGATGATGCTTTAGCTATCATAATAGGCTTAGCGGATAATAATATAGAGATGTTAGGAATAACTACTGTGGCTGGAAATGTAGAACTTTCTCATACAACAAGAAATGCATTAAATCTTTTGGAATATTTAGATGAAGATATAGATGTATATCGTGGATTGGATAAACCTTTAAGAAGGGATCTATATACAGCGACTGAATTTCATGGGGAAACAGGGATGGGAGACATAGAACTACCAAATTCATCCAAGAAATTTTTGGAAGGATATGCTGAATTTTACTTAAAGTGTGCTAAAGAATATCCCCAGGAAGTTGAATTAATTGCTGTTGGGCCACTTACAAATGTTGCTGCGGCTCTAATTAAATATCCAGAATTAAAAACTCTTTTAAAGGGAATAACTATTATGGGGGGATCACTTTGTGGCGGGAATATAACTCCCTATGCAGAGTTTAATATTTTTGTTGATCCAGAGGCGGCAAATATAGTATTTAATTCGGGTTTAGAGGTGAAAATGATTGGATTGGATGCTACTATGAAGGGACAATTTATATCCAATGAGCTGGATGATATCAGAAAATCTAATTCTAAATATAGTGGTGTAACTATGGAAATTTTTGACTCTATGTTTAGAGTTAGGGGGGAAATAGGAATTACAACTGTGGCATTTCACGATACTATAGCCTTGATCGCACCTATATATAAGGATGCATTTAAGTTTGAAGAAAAAAATATACTAGTTGGAGTAGATGAAAAAAGGGGAGAAACAGCTGAAAATTTTTGTGGTGGTAAAATAATGGTAGCTGTTGATTTTAATAAAGAATGGTTTAAAAAATATTTAATAAAAACATTGGATTAAAACAAAAAAGTAATTTCTGAATTCGACAGGAGTTACTTTTTTTTTATCTAGAAATCATACCTATAAGAATATCATCAAAGGAAATTTCAACATTTTATGTATACACTATACTAAAGTATGCATTTTATCGTCTAATAAGTCTTCACATAGAAGGCTATAGAAAGCCATCGATTTCTTAAAATTGTATACTACGAATAAAGGAGGAAATATATGAGCGTATTAAAAAAAAATCTTGGATTCAAGAGTGAAACAGCAAGTGAAAAGTTTGACATAACAAGAGAAGAAGCATTGGAGATGTTATCTGGTGACAATGTGAAGGTACTCGATATAAGAACTCTAAATGAGATCCAAAGAGTTAAATCGATAGGAAAGATGTGATTATTATCGATTATTATGCCGATGATTTTAAGGAAAGATTAAAAGAATTACCTATTGGTGATACCTAATCTTGTGGTCTGAGCTGGTGGAGTGAGATCACTAGTTGCGTGTGATATGATGGAAAAATTAGGATTTAAGAGCATATACAATCTTAAAGGTGGATTGGAGTCTTTTAATGATTGGGATGTTGAAGACTAAGGTATTATTATTTGAAATAAATTTATAAAAGGGGAAAATATGAGTATTCAGACTGTAAGGCAATATTTTAAAGATAATAATCTTTCTTTAGAGATTATTGAAACCAATGAAGATACTTCTACTGTGGAAAAAGCAGCCAAAGCTCTGGGTGTAGAACCTGACATGATAGCCAAAACTTTGGCTTTTAAGTTGAAAGAAAAAGAAATTTTAATTTTAACTAAAGGCACAGCTAAAACAGATAATAGAAAATTTAAAAATTATTTTAAAGAAAAACCTAAATTTGTTAAATTTGAAAAGGTAGAGGGAGTTACAAGCCATCCAATAGGTGGTGTCTGTCCCTTTGGTCTGCCAAAAAAATTAGAGATATATTTGGATATATCTTTAAAGAAATTTACTACAGTATATCCAGCAGGAGGTTCTCCTAATTCTGCTGTAAAGATCGACGTAAGTTATCTCGAAGAAATAACCTGTGGAACTTGGATAGATATAAGTAAACAAGAATTAGTCTAGATAACAAGCGTCCCTTCCTTAATATAACCAGAAAGATATCATCATCTTATAAATAGAAAATATAGCAAACTCGAAGAGATGAAATTCATATTATTTATATGTTTAATAAAGCTAAAAAGCTTTTATTTTGCTAATAAAAAAGGATTTTTCAAGCCTTTGTTTTATATCTAAATATCTAAATATTTAATTTATTATTCAAGAACGAATTAATAACTACAAAAATAAATTTTATATATGGTGTGAAAAAAGCAACTATACTTATTTTTTTTCAATTCTAAAGGATTACTTATGTAATGCTTACTTTCTTTTATAGCCCAAAACATTTTTTATCAAGTGAAATTAATATTAATTATTTACAAGGCTATATGGCCGGGGTTATAATCAATTTAAGCAGGCGTAAAGAGTACAAATGCCGTTAATGACGAACACAGGAGTAGATGATTTCATGAAGAAAGATACTAGGATAGCAAAACCAGAGTGGCTAAAAATAAGTTTAGGAAATGTTAAGGGTTTTCAAACTATAGAGAATATATTAAAGGAGTTAAATTTAATAACCGTATGTAAAGAAGCTAATTGTCCTAATAGGGCAGAGTGTTACTCCAGTGGAACTGCAACTTTTATGATAATGGGTGGTATGTGTACAAGAAAATGTAAATTTTGTAATGTAAAGGATGGCTCGCCTAAAAGCTTGGACATTGATGAGCCTAAACATCTAGCTGAAGCGGTTAAAAAGCTTAAATTAAATTATGTAGTAGTTACATCTGTAACTAGAGATGATCTAGCTGATGGAGGTGCTAGTCACTTTGCTGAGGTTGTAGAAGAGATAAGAAAAACAGATAAGAATGTAAGAGTTGAACTATTAATTCCTGATTTAAAAGGGAGGGAAGAATCACTAAAAATAATTTTAGACGCAAAGCCGGAAGTGTTAAATCATAATATCGAAACAATTTCAAGGTTATATGAAGATGTAAGACCAGAGGCTGAATATAGTAGAAGTTTAGAGGTCTTGAGGATGTCAAAGGAAATAGATCCTAAAATTAAAACAAAATCTGGAATAATGCTAGGACTAGGTGAAACTCGAGAGGAAGTTGTTCAAGTTTTTAAAGACTTGAGGGAAAATTCTTGTGATTTGTTAACTATAGGACAATACTTAAGACCTTCGGAAGAACACTACCCAATGTATGAATACGTAACTCCCGAAGATTTTGAATGGTACAAGGAAAAAGCTGAAGAAATGGGCTTTGAAGGAGTAGCTTCTGGACCCCTTGTAAGAAGTTCATACAAAGCTTGGGAATTATATAATGATTAAGGAGGGCAAAATGGAATTAAAAAAAACGTCGTTAAATGAACTGCATAAAAAACTAGGTGGTAAATTAGTAGATTTTACAGGCTGGGAACTTCCTATTCAATTTGAAGGGATAAAAGAGGAACATCTAGCTGTTAGAGAAAGAGCCGGTCTCTTCGATGTATCTCATATGGGAGAAATTACTATAGATGGTTCCTATGCTTTAAAATTTGTAGATTATATAGTTGCAAATGATGCAAGCCTTATGAATGAAAATCAAGTGATGTACACATTTATGTGTAACGAAAAAGGTGGAGTTGTGGATGACTTGCTTGTTTACAAGTATACCAATGAAAAAATATTATTGGTAGTAAATGCATCTAATACTGAAAAAGATTATAATTGGGTAGTAGAAAAAGCTAAAGATTTTGATGTTGTAACAAAAAACATATCTGATGATGTTTCACAAATTGCAATTCAAGGACCTAAAGCCCAAGAGATTCTTCAAAAGATTACAGATACCGACTTAAATGAGATAAAATTCTTTACATTTAATTCTAAAGTTTTACTATCTGGAGTAGAATGCCTAGTTTCAAGAACTGGATATACTGGAGAAGATGGATTTGAAATATACCTAAGTCATGATAAAGCTACTTCTATTGTAGAAGAACTATTCAATGTTGGTGGAGAGGATCTTTCCCCTATAGGCCTTGGAGCGAGAGACACACTTAGATTTGAAGCTGGTTTACCTCTTTACGGGAATGAATTAGGAGACGATATTACTCCACTTGAATCAGGGCTTGGTTTCTTTGTAAAATTAGAGGCTGGAGATTTTATAGGAAAAGATATTCTGGTAGCACAAAAAAGAGACGGCTTAACAAGAAGAATTGCAGGATTTAAATTAACTGGAAAAGGTATTGCTAGAGGTGGATATAAGGCATTTGCCGAAGGAAAAGAAATAGGATATGTTACAACGGGCTATAAACTTCCTGGACAGAAGGACAGTATTGGCCTTGCTCTTATAAATATAGAATATGCTAAGATAGGTAAAAATATTCAAATAGAAATTAGAAATAAACTTATAGATGCCGAAATAATCAGTAAAAAGTTTTTAGAAAAGAAATATAAAAAATAGAGGAGGAATTAATCATGGAAAAATTACTTTACACGAAAGACCACGAATGGGTTAAAGTAGAGGGGAATACAGCACTTATAGGGATTACTGACCATGCACAAGAATCATTGGGGGAAATCGTATATGTAGAACTTCCTGAAGTTGATGATGAACTTAAAATTGGAGAAGCTTTCAGTGTTATAGAATCTGTAAAAGCAGCTTCAGATTCATATATGCCTGTCTCAGGAAAAATTATCGCAGTTAACGAAGATTTAGAGGATGACCCCACTCTATTAAATTCAGATCCATACGGAACTTGGATTTTAAAAGTTGAACTTTCAGACAAAGGAGAATTAGATTCATTATTAGAATTAGCAGCATATAACGAATTATGTGAGGAGGCTCATTAATGTTTAGATATATACCGACTACAGAGGAAGACAGAAAAGAGATGTTAGATGTAATTGGTATTAAGAACGTTGAGGAACTTTTTAATGATATTCCCAAAGATCTGAAACCAGCTCATAAATTAAATATATGTTCACCTATGTCTGAAATAGAATTAAAAAGAAGAATAGATGAATTAGGTAATAAAAATTTATCTGAACTTATATGTTTTAGAGGCGCAGGAGCATATGATCACTACACTCCTTCAGCAGTTGACCATTTGATTAGCAGATCTGAATTTTATACAGCTTATACACCATATCAACCTGAGATTAGTCAGGGAACATTACAGTGTATATTTGAATTTCAAACGATGATAGCGAACTTAACTGGAATGTTTGCATCCAATGCTTCAATGTATGACGGTGCAACGTCAGCAACAGAAGCAGCTATGGTAGCAGCAACTGTTACTAAAAGAAAGGAAATAGTTGTTTCTAAAAGTGTTCATCCTGAAACAAGAAAAGTTCTGAAAACATATTGTAGATTTAGAGATATAAAGGTAGTAGAGGTAGAGCTAGACGAAGGTGCAACTTCTATTGCAGATTTAAAAGCAAAAATTTCTGATAAAACAGCAGGAGTAATGGTACAAAGTCCAAATTTCTTTGGAATAGTCGAAGATCTGGATGAAATAAGAGAAAACATTACAGATAAGAAAACAAAATATATTGTATGTACAGATCTTATAGCAATGGGAATGCTTAAAACTCCTGGAGAATCTGGAGCAGATATTGTTGTTGGAGATGCTCAGAGTTTTGGAAGCGGACTTGCGTTTGGTGGACCTTACCTAGGATTTATGGCAGTAACTAAAGGGCTTATTAGAAAAATGCCAGGAAGAATAGCTGGAGAAAGTGTTGATCAAGATGGTAAAAGATCTTATGTTTTAACTCTTCAAGCTAGAGAACAACATATTAGAAGAGAGAAAGCTACTTCTAATATTTGCTCTAATCATGCATTAAATGCTTTAGCTGCTTCTATTCATATGAGTCTTTTAGGAAGGGTCGGATTGGAAAAAGTTGCTGAACTATGCTATAAAAATGCTAACTATACTATGACTAAAATTATAGAATCCGGTAAGTATAAATTAAAATTTAATAGACCTTTTTTCAGAGAATTTGTAATTGAGGGGAAAGAATCTCCTGAACTTATCAATGAAAAATTATTACAAGCTGGAATATTGGGTGGATATCCTTTAGAAAAAGAATATCCTGAATTTAAAAATACATCTTTAGTTTGTACTACTGAAAAAAGAAGTAAATTAGAGATAGATGACTTTGCTGAAAGGATGGGTGAGATATAGATGAAAGAATATAATAAACTTATATTTGAAATTTCTAAAAAGGGAAGATGTGGTTATGCTCTTCCAGAATTAGAGGTAGGAAATGTCCCTCTTGATTTGGTAATACCAAAGAATCTATTAAAAACAAAGGATGTAAAACTTCCTGAGGTAAGTGAAAATGATGTAGTTAGACATTATACTCGTCTATCTAATAAAAACTTTGGATTGGACACAGGATTCTATCCTTTAGGATCCTGTACAATGAAATACAATCCAAAAATAAATGAAGAGATAGCTAGAAATCCTAAAATGATGAATCTTCACCCTTACCAACCTGAAGAAAGTGTACAAGGAGCTCTTGAAATGATGCATGAAGTAGGCCTACATCTATCTGAAATTTCTGGAATGGACGAAGTATGTCTTCAACCAGCTGCAGGTTCTCATGGAGAGATGACAGGACTTATGATGATAAAAGCTTACCATGAAAAAAATGGAGATTTCAAAAGAAAAAATATAATATTACCTGATTCTGCTCATGGAACTAATCCATCTTCGGCACAAGTTGTAGGATTTAATATAATTGAGATTAAATCAACTCCTGAAGGTGACGTAGATATAGAAACTTTAAAAGAGCATCTAAATGATGGACTAGCAGGATTTATGTTAACTAACCCCAGTACTCTTGGAATTTTTGAAGCAAATATTCAAGAGATATCAGCTCTTATCCATGAAGCCGGTGGACTCCTATACTATGATGGTGCAAATATGAATGCCATCATGGGAAAAGCTAGACCCGGGGATATGGGATTTGACGTAATGCATTATAATTTACACAAGACTATGACAACTCCACATGGTGGGGGAGGTCCTGGAAGTGGAGCTATAGGATTTAAAAGTAGACTTGCACCTTTCCAACCATTACCAGTTATAGAAAAAATAGGAGAAAAGTATTGCCTTAATTATGACAGACCAGATAGTATAGGTAAAGTTCGTAGTTTCTACGGAAATTATGGAGTTATTTTAAGAGCGTATTCATATATATTGACAATGGGTGGAAGTGGACTGACGACTGCAAGTGAAACTGCAGTTCTTAATGCAAATTATATGATGGCAAGATTAAAAGAACATTACCCTATTGCAGTGGATAGAGTATGTAAGCATGAGTTTGTATTAGCGGAGCCAAAACATGAAAGTATAACTACTCTTGATATTGCAAAAAGACTTTTAGACTTTGGATATCATCCGCCAACAATCTATTTCCCACTTATTGTAAAAGGGGCTATGATGTTTGAGCCTACAGAAACAGAGAGTAAGGAAACAATGGATGGATTTATAGATGCTATGATTACCATAAGAAAAGAGATGGATGAAAATCCTGAGATAGTTTTATCAGCACCTAATACCACATTAATTAAAAGGGTAGATGAAGGAAAAGCAGCAAGAGATATAATTGTTACTCACACTTGGTAATATATAATTTAAGCATAATAATAATAAAGGAGGAGAAACAATGAGTTTTTTAAATGGTAGATCGGCTAAAGAAGCTATAGAAGATAGTATACTAAAATCTCTTCTTGAAAGAGATGCAAAAATTTGTGATGCATGAAACAGAAATGCGACTTTATCTGTAGCATTTGCAGTAAAAGCTGAACTATCTCAGGATGAGGTAGAAGAAGTTAAAAATTATGTTGAAGATTTAAAAGATGAAGAATTATTACTTAACAATAAGGTTAAAGTTACCCTTATAAAAGGTGATGTAAAAGAAAGAAAAGATGTAGCCCTTTTAATTTTTAGATATAAACATATGGAGGGTTTTTAATGGACCATAAGAAACTCAGTGATGTTGATAAGGAAGTCTTTGATCAAATAGTTAACGAGAGAAATAGACAAGAAAATGGAATCGAATTAATTGCATCTGAAAACTTTGTATCTAAAGCAGTAATGGAAGCAGTTGGTTCGGAATTTACAAATAAATATGCTGAAGGATATCCTGGTAAAAGATATTACGGTGGTTGCGAGCATGTAGATGTTGTTGAAAACCTTGCCATTGAAAGATTAAGAAAATTATTTGGTTGTAAATATGCAAATGTTCAACCTCATTCTGGTTCTCAAGCTAATATGGCTGTATATATGGCTCTTATAAATGTAGGAGATAAAATACTAGGCCTGGCATTAGATCAAGGGGGACACCTTACTCATGGTCACTTTGTAAATTTTTCAGGATCTCTTTATGATGTAGCTTCATACAAGTTAACTGAAAAAGAGCAAGTTATTGATTATGATAATATTAGAGAAATAGCTCTGAAAGAAAAACCAAAGTTGATCATAGCAGGAGCTAGTGCTTATTCAAGAAAAATAGATTTTAAAAAGTTTAGAGAAATAGCAGACGAAGTAGGAGCATACCTTATGGTAGATATGGCACATATTGCAGGTCTTGTTGCTGCTGGTCTTCATGAAAACCCAGTACCTTATGCCCATGTAGTTACATCTACAACTCATAAGACATTACGTGGACCTCGTGGTGGAATTATTATTTCAAACGATGAAGAGGTTATGAAAAAAGTTAATAAAACTGTCTTCCCCGGTATTCAAGGTGGGCCTCTAATGCATGTAATTGCAGGTAAAGCAGTGGCATTTAAAGAAGCTCTTTCAGATGAGTTTAAAGAATATCAAAAACAAGTTATTAAAAATGCAAAGGCAATGAGTGAAACTCTTATCGAAAGAGGATTTAATTTAGTTTCTGGAGGAACGGATAATCATATGTTCCTAGTTGATCTTCAAAATAAAGGAATAACTGGTAAAGAAGCTGAAAGGTTACTTCTAGAAGCCGATATCACTACAAATAAAAATACTGTTCCAAATGATCCTCAAAAACCATTTGTAACAAGTGGAATAAGAATAGGAACTCCTGCTGTAACTACTAGAGGGATGAAGGAAAAAGAGATGGTTAAGATCTCTAATATGATTGCAGATGTTATAGAAAGTAAGGATGGTAAAATCTATAGGAACGAAGTTCAGGCCTTAGCAGCAGAATTTTCACTACATAAATGATGAAAGATATAAAAGTTATAGACACAGGAAAGGTACCATATTTAGAATCGTATGATTTACAGATGAAATTTTTCGATAACTTAATTTCTGATAAAGAAATTTTTGGGTATCTTATTATAACTGAGCCTAATCCCACTATAACTAAGGGGATTAGAGGAGAAGACAGGGAAATTTTTATTTCTAAAGAGGAAAGGGAAGAGAAAGGAATCGAGCTTATTGATATTAGAAGGGGTGGGAAGGTAACTTTCCACGGGCCTGGTCAAATAGTTATCTATCCTATCTTGAATTTATCTCACTTCAAAAAAAATATTAAATGGTATATTGAATCTTTAGAAGATGTTGTGATTCTAACATTGGAAGGATTGGGAATAAAAACTCATAAAAAAGAAGGAATTATCGGTATTTTTACTGAGAAAGGAAAGATTTGTGCTATAGGAGTAGAAGTAAAAAAATGGAGGACACTTCATGGTATTGCAATTAATCATGAGGTTGTTCTAGATTATTTTAATAACATTAATCCTTGTGGCCTAAATGATCTAGGAGTTACTTCGATATTAAATGAAGGTAAAAAAGTTACAAGAAAAGATATCATAGATCTCTTTAAATTAAACTTTTCTAAGGTGTTTGATATTGAACTAAAAAATTATTAGAAATAAATAAAAACCAGGGATTATAATCCCTGGTTTTTGGGTCTGTCTCATATTTTGTGTAAACCTCCAAATTAGTGTAAACTACAATTACATTAATTTGGAGGTTTTTTTATGAGAAAAAAAAGAAAAGATTTATCCCCTGATGAATTAGCACGAAAAGAGCTAATTAGAGAA
>NZ_JBAHZY010000100.1:0-13575 GCF_037132775.1 Psychrilyobacter sp. | reverse complement strand
AAAAAGGTATATTAATTTTTATAATAACGATAGAGGACATAGTTCTTTAGATTATGAAACACCTGCTAAGGTATATTTTGGTACTCAAAAAATTGCTTAAGTTTTTTCATAAACTGTTTGACAAACACGACCACCATAGATTTACAAGAAATAGATCAGCTGATTCTCAACTACACCTATGACGGATTAGAAGAGAAACTGGAGTTTAATACAAATATAGGGACAATCTTATCTGGGTTGATAAAAGAAGTTTTAGATGAAAATATAAAAAAATATAAGACAGAAGCAAAACTTTTGCTCGATAAAGAGATAAAAAAATTCACAGAAAAATTGAATATAGAGGTAGAAAAAGTAGAGGGATTAAAAGAGATAATGGATAAAAGTTCAAAGAAATTAAAGATATTAGAGAAAGAAACAAAATCAAATAAGGATTCTAAAAGTACAAGAAATCTAATCGATGAATTAGATGACGGCCTTAAAAATCTTTTTAACTAAAAAGAAGGTGAAGTTATGCAAAAAGAAAAAGAAATACAACAGTTAGTGGATAATTTAGAGGGATATCTACATCAAAAAGTAAAGATAGATCTACACTATTCAGAATTGTCTAAAATTTTCAAGAGGATGAGAAGGTTGGATGAGGAGAGATTTTCTGAATATATTAAGAGGATGCCAACACATATCCTAGGAGATATATTGGAAACATTCAATGAGAAGATGCTAAAGGAAAGTTTACAAATTTTAAGTCTGAAAAAGATGATCGGAACGGTTAAGAAGATGGATTCAGATGATGCTACGGACCTCATGCAGGATATCGAGGAGCTAGATGAAGAACTAGCGGAGAGTATTCTAGCTGGATTGGATAATAAGGAACAGGAGGAGATCCAAAGACTTAAAGGGTACGAGGAAGATGAAGCTGGAGCCTATATGCAGACGGAATTCTTTGCAGCTAATCATAATGAAACAATAAAGGAAACTATTGAAAACTTAAGGAAGTTAAAGTACAGTGAAGAGTTAGAGAATGTAAGCTGTGTATTTGTATTAGGAGATTACAACAATCTGGTGGCCACAGTACAATTAGAAGATATGCTATTATTTGACTTTGATAAAAGTTTTAAAGAGATAATGAGTAAGCGTCCTGAGAAATATAAACCGAGATATGTAAATGATAAGGAAGATATTGAGAAGGTTGTAATGGAATTTAAAGAGTATGATCTGCAAGTTGTACCTGTAATAGATAATGATAATTATCTAGTGGGTAGGATAACTGCCGATGATATCTACGATCTATTACAAGAGATGGCAACAGAGCAGATATATAATCTAGCCGGAGTAGATGATGATGCAGAAGGTGAAAGAAAGGCTATGGATATCTCCAGAAAAAGAGGGAAATGGCAGTTTTTAAATATGTGCACAGCTTTCTTTTCAGCTTCTGTTATTGCCAGATACCAGACTACCATAGAAATGCTACCGGCTTTGGCTGTACTGATGCCTATAGTTGCCAGCATGGGAGGAAACACAGGGAACCAGGCTCTTACAGTAATGGTAAGACAGCTAGCTATGGGTGATGTAGATGATACAAACTGGGATCAGAGTTTTTTCAAGGAGATAATTGTAGCTGTTCTAAATGGTGCAGTATTTGCAATTCTTGTGGGTCTTGGATCATACATGTGGTTTAAAAATATCAAGATATCTCTGGTGATGTCCTTTGCTATATTTATGAACTTTACAATCGCAGGATTTTGTGGGACTTTGATACCACTACTGTTGAAGAAGATGAAGACGGATCCAGCAGTTGGAAGTTCTATACTTTTAACGATGATTACAGATGCTTTAGGTTTCTTAATCTTCTTAGGACTAGCTAATTATTTTATTTTTTAGAATGAGCGTGAAAACACTACGACATTACAATGGTTATACTGAAAAACAATGGAAATATATAATTAAGTATTGTTCTTTCTAAAATTTGATTGGATCAGAAAAATAATTTGCATTAATATAAAAACTATGATATACTCATTTTGTCGTACTAACCGGGGAGCCAGCGGTGCCTTGTAATCTACAATCCGCTTTAGTAGAGGTGATGTCGATCTGAGGATCAGTTTGTCATAGCAGGTTTTGTTAAAAAGTGTTGAGAATAGAGTCCTATACGGCGAAATGCCACTGAATCGTGTCAGATCCGGAAGGAAGCAGCACTAAGTCGGTTATTTTGGGTGTTATAGGGTAGCTTCGTTTGAGTTTTTTAACAGGGTGCCGTGTGGTTGGAGTGTTTTCGAAGATCGATGTACGACTCTTTTTTATTAGAATAAAGAATATATAAATATAGAAAAAGCCAATGGAAATTCCATTGGCTTTTTAATATAAATTGGAGTAAAATATAAATTTGTATTATAATAGATTAAATAAAATAATTCTTATGGAGGGGGAAGATGTATAGAATATTAAAAGGAAAGACCTTGGCAAAATTTGTAGAGGAATTAAAAAAAATGAACCCTGATATTTTAATAGATTCAAGTGATACAGTATTTATAATCTTGTCTGAAGAAAAAATAATAGGGTATGCTGTATTAGGGAAGGATGAAATTTTAAAGGATATATTCATAGAAGAGGGTCTAAGATATAGTTCCTTGGGTACCAGACTAGTAGAGTTCGTTAAAAACTACCTTTCTACCAAGGGGATAGATGAGATCTACTTGGACAGATACTTAGAAAATACCATATTTTTTAAAAAAGTGGGATTTGAAGAATGGTCTGGGAAGTTATATAAGATAGCTGGTCTTACGGCCAGGGAAAAGAGGAAAAAAATTGGGATAAGAAGTACTCTTGTATCTATTGTAATTAATATAATTTTAGCAGGGATAAAGATATTCTTTGGAATAATTGGAAAGAGTAAAGCCCTGGTAGCTGACGGATTTCATTCGGTTTCAGATATAGTGGGATCAGTTGTCGTCTTAGTAGGGGTGTATCTGGGGAACAAACCAGCAGATGAAGAACATCCCTATGGACATGGAAAATTAGAGAGTATATCAGGGAATATAATCGGTGTGATATTAGTAATCACTGCATACAGTTTGATTGTGGAGAATGTGCTAGATTATTTTAGAGAAACAGTACGTCTGGTTCCGGAGAAGATAACCTTGGTTATCGTGCTTATCTCGATAGTTGTTAAGTATGTATTGTACAGGTATAAATATGATGTAGGGATGAGGATAAAAAATGATGCTGTCTTAGCCGATGCCAGAGAGCATAAGAGCGATGTATTGTCTTCTGTGGGAGTTTTGATAGGGATACTTTTATCGATCTATATAAATCCAATATTTGACCTTCTACTCAGTATAGGAGTAGGTCTAATTATTGGTAAGGAAGGGTTACATATAATTTTTCAGACTTCCAATAACTTAATGGATCTACAGGATAAAAATTTAATAGAAGAAGTAGGTAGATATGTAAATTCATTTGGATTTATAGAAAATGCCCATGATATAAGGATGAAAACATCTGGAAATATGATCTATCTAACTCTACACATTAGGTTAGATGGAAAGATGACCATCTATGAGGGGCATGAACTATCTGATGATATAAAATATTCTATCTTAAATAAATTTGAGGATGTAGGAGATGTAACGATCCATATGGATTGTACTATATAAAATTTTAATTGAAATAAATCAATAGATAAATTGTAAGGTCTGTTTTACGATAAATTGAAATAGAAAAAGAGATATGATATACTTTAAAAGAGTGTAAAAAAGAGTGTAGGGTGTGAATATGAGTATATTAAACGGATTGAATAGTGAACAGAGGAGAGCAGCAGAAAAAATAGATGGATCGCTGCTGATATTAGCAGGAGCAGGAAGTGGGAAAACCAGAACAGTTACATATAGAATAGCCCATATGGTGCTAGAAAAAGGAATTAGCCCGTATAAGATCTTGGCTGTAACATTTACAAACAAAGCAGCTAAAGAGATGAGAGAAAGGGTAGGAAACTTAATAGGTTTAGAAGCTAAAAAAGTTATGGTATCTACATTTCATTCATTTGGAGTTAGACTGCTTAGAGTATACGCTACAAAATTAGGTTATGATTCTAATTTTAATATCTATGATGCAGATGATCAGAAAAAATTAGTGGGTAGGTTGATGAAGGAACTGGTAGTAACAAATAAGCAGTTAACACCAGCGTCTGTAGTATCTAAGATATCTAAATATAAAGAAGATGGAGATGAACCATCAGATGTAGCTAAGGAAGTTTATAATGCCGATACAAGAATTGTGGCAGCTGTGTATGAAAAATATACCGAAGAACTTATAAAAAATAATGCTATGGATTTTGCAGATCTACTTCTAAATACCAATAAACTATTGGATGATCCAGAAGTTTTGGAAAAAATACAAGGTAGATATGAGTATATAATGGTAGACGAATATCAAGATACCAATAATATTCAATATAAGATAATATGTAAGATAGCTAAAAAACATAAAAATATATGTGTTGTTGGGGATGAAGACCAGAGTATATATGGATTTAGAGGAGCAAATATAAGAAATATCCTGGATTTTGAGAAGGAATATAAAGATGCCATGGTAGTGAAATTAGAGCAAAATTATAGGTCAACTCAAAATATATTGGGGGCTGCAAATAGTATTATTAAATTAAATACAACTTCTAGGGGTAAAAATCTTTGGACTGAGAAGGGAAAAGGTCATTTAATTGAGATATTTTCTGCATCAGATGGAAGAGCAGAGGCAGATTATATACTACAAGAGGTCATAAAAGGTAAAAATAATGGCAGATCCTATAAAGATTATACTGTTTTATACAGAACTAATGCACAATCAAGGGTATTTGAAGAAGCTTTTTTAAGACATAGGATAAGCTACAAAATATTTGGTGGGATGCAGTTTTATCAAAGAGTGGAAGTAAAGGATATACTTTCCTATATGAGGGTAATAAATAATCCTAAAGATACTGTTAGTTTATTTAGGATAATCAATGTTCCCAAAAGAAAAATTGGAGCAAAGACAATTGAAAAAATTAGAGATTTTGCCGATGCAAATGAGATAATATTTTTTGAAGCCATGGGTAGGATAGAGGAAACTAAACTAGGATCAGCTGTAAAAGTAACTGTACTGAGACTGTATGAAATGTTAAAAAATATAATGGAAGAAAGTCAATTTTTAACTGCTTCAGAGATATATGATATGATCTTAGAAGGAACTAATTATATGAATTATTTAGCTACCTATGATGAAAAATTTGAAGCCAGAATGGATAATGTAAGGGAACTTCGAACTTCTATACAGGAAATGGAAAATTCAGAACAATATGAAGGCTTTATAAGTGTAGTAGAGTTTTTAGAACAAACTGCATTGGTAGCGGCTACAGATGACTTAGAAGAAGATACAGATTATGTAAAACTCATGACAATTCATAGCTCCAAGGGATTGGAATTTCCAATAGTTTTCTTGGTAGGGATGGAGGATGAGCTGTTTCCAAGTGCTAAAGCTGATTTTTCCGATGATGATTTAGAGGAAGAGAGAAGACTTTGCTATGTAGCTATAACTCGTGCTGAGGAAAGATTACATATCTCCTATGCAGCGGAAAGGATGATATATGGAAGGATCTCATATATGAGAGATCCTTCTAGGTTTTTAAAGGAGATAGATGAACGGTATGTGGATTATATAAATAAAGCAAAGGTTACTCCTAAAAATATTGCCCATAAAAATAAGGAAAGTAAATTGGGTGGATTAAACTTAATCACAAAAGCAGACTTTAAAGTAGATGAAAAATCACCGTTTAAAATTGGTGAAAAAGTAGTTCATAAAAAATTTGGTACAGGGATTATAAAGGATGTAGAAGTGGGGAAAAGACTTGTAATTAGATTTAGAGATGGGGATAAAAAATTGCCATTGATTTTAGCTGAAAAGTTTTTAGTGAAAGAGTAAGGAGAGCAAAAATGAGAAGAAAAACTATTGCGAAAGAGATAACCTATGAGGGCATAGGTCTTCATAAAGGTGAATTAATAAAGATAAAATTAATTCCAGTTACAGAAAAAACTGGGATTATATTTAAAAGGGTAGATCTAAAAGAGGGAGAAAATGAGGTGATAATGAACCTAGAAAACACCTTTGATTTGACTCGTGGAACAAATTTAAAAAATAAATATGAGGCTAAAATTCATACCATTGAGCATTTTTTATCGGTACTATCCATATTTGAAATAACAGATTTAATGGTAGAAATCAATGGAAATGAATTGCCTATTGGAGATGGAAGCGCCAAAATATTTGGAGAACTAATAAAGGATACGGGAACTTGTGATTTAGACTCTGAGATAGATGAACTAATAATAACAAAACCGGTATATTTGACTAAAGGCGACAAACACATTGTAGCATTGCCGTACGATGGATTTAAGATAACCTATACAATAAAATTTGATCATACATTCTTAAAAACACAGATGTTGGAGATAGATCTTAACAAAGAAAATTATATGGAAGAGATAGCACCAGCTAGAACCTTTGGATTTGATTATGAGGTGGAATATTTGAGAAAAAATAATCTGGCTCTAGGTGGAACTCTAGACAACGCCATAGTAATCAATAAAAATGGTGTAGATAATCCAACTGGGCTTAGATTTGAAGATGAATTTGTAAGGCATAAAATTTTGGATATAATAGGTGATTTCAAAGTGATAAATAGACCTATAAAAGGGCATATAATTGCCATAAAAGCAGGGCATGCACTGGATATAGAATTTGCAAAATTATTAACGAAATAACTCTTTTCTTGAGAGAGAAGAGTCAACTAAATAGGAGTGATTAAAAATGATGAATATAGCTGAGATAAAAAAGAAAATACCACATAGATACCCGTTTTTATTGGTAGATAGAGTTACAAAAATTACTGAAACTACTTTGGAAGCCTACAAAAATGTAAGTGTAAATGAGGAGTTTTTTAATGGACATTTTCCTGATTATCCAATCATGCCAGGAGTATTAATAGTGGAAGGAATGGCTCAGGCACTTGGATTATTAGTGAATGCAGATGCTGAACCTATTACGCCTCTTTTTGCCTCAATTGAAAGTGCAAAGTTTAAAAAACCTGTAGTACCTGGAGATAAATTGGTATATGAAGTAGAAGTTATAAAAGCCAGAAGATCTATAGTAAAGGGTAGAGGAGTAGCAAAAGTAGATGGAGAAATAGTAGCTACAGCAGATCTAATGTTTGCTATTATGAAAAAGTAGGGAGGAAATTCATGGCTAACATACATAAAACCGCAATCATTGAGGAGGGAGCTGTATTTGGTAAAAATGTAGAAGTAGGTCCTTACAGTATCATTGGTAGCGAAGTAGTAATAGGAGATAATACCATAGTAGAATCCCACGTTGTGATAGATGGAATTACTATAATAGGTAAGAATAATAAGATATACTCATATGTTTCCATAGGAAAGGAATCACAGGACCTTAAATATAATGGGGAACTTACTAAAACTATAATAGGTGACAACAATAAGATAAGGGAATTTGTAACGATTCACAGGGGAACAGATGATAGATGGGAAACTCTAATAGGTAATAATAATCTACTTATGGCGTATGTACATGTAGCCCACGATGTTATCGTAGGAAATAATTGCATTTTGGCTAACAACGTAACCTTGGCAGGGCATGTAACTGTAGGCGATTTTGCAATTATAGGTGGATTAACACCGATACACCAATTTTGTAATATAGGGGCTCACAGTATGACTGGAGGAGGATCTCTGATAGTTCAAGATGTCCCACCATATATTTTGGCCGAAGGTTCCCGTGCAATAGCTCGTGGATTAAATAGTATAGGTCTTTCTAGAAGAGGATTTTCAAAAGAAGATTTATCTATATTAAAAAAAGTATATAGATTGATATTTAGATCTAAGATGTTACTCAAGGATGCATTGGTCGAAATAGAGAAAACATATGGTGAAAATGAGTGTGTGAAAATTTTTGTAGAATTTATTAAGAATAGTAGTAGGGGGATTATCAAATAATGGAGAAAATAGCTATTATTGTAGGAAATGGAGGCCTTCCAGTAAAATTTTTAGAACACGCTAAAGAATATGGAATAGATCCATATCCAATAGGGTTATTTGATACAGTATCTAATGAGGTTAAGTCTCATCCTAATTATGTAGAGATGAATCTAGGGGAAATGAAAAAAATTATTCTATATTTATTAATTAATAATATTGAAAAGATGGTTATGCTGGGAAAGGTTGAAAAAAAATTATTATTTAATGATCTTCGGTTAGATGAAGTAGGTGAGGAACTTCTAAAAAAGATGCCAGATAAAAAAGATGAAACTTTATTATTTGGTGTGATATCTTTATTTAGATTAAATGGTATAAAAGTATTGCCTCAAAATCATCTTATGAAAAATATGATGTTTTCTGAGAAAGTATATACAAAAACTATCCCGAATGAAAGTGAAAATAAAACTATAAAAATAGGCATAGAAGGAGCACGAGCTCTGACTATTATAGATGCAGGTCAGTGTGTGGTTTGTAAAGATAGTTCAATCATTACCTTGGAAGGCATAGAAGGGACCGATAAAACTATTGAAAGGGCTTATGAATATGCAGGAGATAACTGTATTTTGGTGAAAATGGCCAGACCACAGCAGGATATGAGAGTAGATATACCAGCAATTGGTTTAGATACGATAAAAAAAATAATATCTATCGGTGGAAGGGGTATAGTAGCAGAAGCTGACAGGATGCTATTTGTAGATAAAGAAAAGTGTATAAAATTAGCAAATGAGAATAATATTTTCATTGTAGGGATAAAGGTATAAAGGAGGAACAGTATGAAATATTTTGTTTCGACAGGTGAGATCTCAGGGGATCTCCACCTATCATATCTTGTAAATGCAATGAATAAAATTGACAATAATGCCAGTTTTTTTGGAGTAGCAGGGAAACATTCCAAGGAAGCTGGTGTTACTGTTATACAGGATATAGATGAATTAGCTGTAATGGGGATTTGGGAAGCTCTTAAAAAGTATAAATTTTTAAAAAAGAAAGTTTATGAATATATAGAGTTTATTAAAAAAGAGGAGATCAAAAAAGTAATTTTAGTAGATTATGGAGGATTTAATCTGAAATTTATGGAACTTCTCCAAAAACATGTAGAGGGTGTAGAGATATACTATTATATACCACCTAAAGTTTGGGTTTGGGGAGAAAAACGTGTTGAAAAATTAAGACATGTAGATCATATAGTGGTTATATTTCCATGGGAAGTAAATTTTTATAAAAAACACGGCATAGATGTAACATATTATGGGAATCCATTTTTGGATATTTATAAACGTGTAGATCATAGAGAAGATAAGATCCTCTTACTGCCTGGAAGCAGAAAAAAAGAGGTGCAGAATCTTCTACCTATAATGTTGGAAGTTGTGGAAAAATCTACCAATGAAAACTTTATATTAAAATTAGCCAAAAGGGAACATCTAAAGTGGGTGGATCTGGATATAACTAGATATAAAAACTTAGAGGTTATAGATGATTTGTCATTTCGAGATGCAGTGAAACAATCTAAATATGCCATAGCAGCTTCAGGAACGGTAATATTGGAGTTGGCACTTTTAGGATTACCAGGGGTTGTAGTCTATAAGATCGATAGATTAAGCGAATTTATAGCAAAATATATATTGAAATTAAAATATGTGTCTTTGCCTAACTTAGCTTTGGATAGGGAAGTTTACAGAGAACTTCTCCAAGGAGACTGCAATAGAGATAATATCTTAGAAGCTATAGAAAATATAGATGAAAATAGAGAATATTTTGAGGAACAGATAGGTGAAATAATAGAAAAACTAGGTGGAAATAATATAATAGAAAAGTATGCTAAATTCTTTTTGAAAGGAAAATAATATGAAAAAAATGAAATTAAAAGTTCAAAAGACATCTCTAAAAAAGATGGTTGACTACGGAATGGAATATAAATATAGATTTATGTTGATAGTAGTACTATCTTTGATAGTATCACTGACAAAGGCATTGCCAGCATGGTTATCTAAATCCTTGATGGATGATGTACTTATAGCAAAAGACATGGATAAACTGTTATTTGTATCTGGTGGTTTAGTAATCGCAACTATTGTAAAGGGTTTTTCCATGTATTATAAGGAAATTTTTTCCTCCTATACAACTAGGTTAGTGGTTAGGGATATCCAGCAAGATATCTATAGACATCTTCATAAATTAAGTCATTCTTATTTCGATAGAACTCCTCAAGGGGAGATAATGGCAAGGATCAGTGGAGATGCAGGGAACTTAGGTAAGATAGGATTTATGATATTCCAGATCTTACCAGAATTTTTAACTGTAACAGTACTTCTTATAGGACTATTTAGGATTGATCTGGTATTAGCTCTAATGACCTTGATATTACTGCCTGTAATGATGATGATTTTAAAGAAAATTTTGAAAAAAATAAAAAAAACTTCAAGAAAAAGACAGGATCAACGGGGAGAACTGAATGCCCTTATACAAGAATCACTATCTGGGATCAGAGTAGTAAAAGCATTTGCTACTGAAGAGGAAGAGATAAGAAAATATGAAGAAAAAAATATGGAAGTATTAAACACTGAGTACAGAAATAAGAAAATAGAGGCTAGGATTTCACCTATAAATGAAATTGTAACTACTACTTTAACGGTGGGAGTACTTCTCTATGGAGGAAATAAAGTTATAGTTGATTCTAGCTTTACAGCTGGAGATCTTGTTTCATTTTTAACTTCATTAGGACTCATGTTTGAGCCACTAAAAAAAGTGATCAAAAGAGGTAGTGAACTGATGTCGATCATGCCTTCAGCTGACAGAGTAATGGAATTATTAGAAGAAATACCAGAAGTAGTGGAGAAAGTAGATGCTGCAGACTGCGGAGACCTTACACCTAAGGTGAAATTTAAGAATTTAAAATTTAGATATGGTAAAGATTTAGATTATGCTATAGATAATATTAATTTTGAAGTAAATGCAGGAGAGGTCGTAGCATTGGTAGGTAGAAGTGGAAGTGGAAAAACTACCTTAGTAAATTTAATCCCTAGGTTTTATGAGATTGAAGACGGTTCTATAACTATAGACGGGATGGATATAAGAGATCTAAAAATAAAAGGATTAAGAGATCATATAGGGATAGTTCCACAGGAAACATTCTTATTTAGTGGCAGCATCTATTCTAATATCCTATATGGTGCAGGAAGAGATGTAACGAGAGAGGATGTTATAAATGCTGCTAAGATGGCCAATGCCCATAACTTTATAATAGAGTTTGAAAATGGATATGACCAAGAGGTAGGAGAACGGGGAACATTGATGTCTGGTGGACAAAAACAAAGGATAGCTATAGCAAGGGCACTCCTAAAAAATCCAGAAATTATGATCTTAGATGAGGCTACATCTGCATTAGATACAGAATCTGAAAGATTGGTTCAAGATGCACTGGAAAAATTAATGATAGGAAGGACAACCTTTGTAATAGCTCATAGATTATCTACAATAGTTAATGCAGATAAGATAGTAGTTATGGACAAAGGAAAGATAGCAGAGGTAGGAAGTCACGAGGAATTATTATCCCATGGAGGAATCTATAAAAAATTGTATGAAGCACAATTTGGAAAAGAGTAATAAATTATATAGGAGAAATAAACAATGAGTATTTTAAGAGATGATAAGAGAAAAAATGATGATTTAAGAGATGTTAAATTAGTAACGGGATTTACAATTCATGCTGAAGGATCTGTATTGATAGAGATGGGGCATACCAAGGTAATTTGTACTGCATCTGTAAATGAAAGTGTTCCTAGATTTTTAAAAAAGACAGGAAAAGGATGGCTTACAGCAGAATATTCTATGTTGCCGAGAGCTACCGAAGATAGAAATATGAGAGAAGCAACTAGAGGGAAATTAGGTGGAAGAACTATGGAGATCCAAAGATTGATTGGAAGATCACTTAGAGCTTGTGTGGATCTTAAAAAATTAGGAGAAAGAAGTATTACCATTGACTGTGACGTAATCCAAGCTGACGGTGGAACAAGAACAGCATCTATAACTGGTGGGTATGTAGCACTGGCATTGGCAATAAAAAAATTAATTGCAGAGGGTAAATTAGAAGAATCTCCTATAATAGAAAATGTAGCTGCTATCAGTGTAGGAATAGTGGGTGGAGTTCCAATGTTAGATCTTAAATATACTGAGGATGCAGGTGCAGATGTAGATATGAATGTAATAATGAACTCTAAGATGGAATTTGTAGAAGTACAGGGGACAGGAGAGGAGACTACGTTTACAAGAAAGGAATTGAATGGTCTGTTGGATCTGGCGGAAAAAGGAATCAAGGAATTATTTGAGATGCAAAATGAGGCAATAGAAAAGGCGTAGAATCCGAAAATAACCTCACTCTTTGGTTCTCTCTCCTAAATTAGGAGAGTGGGATGGAGTTAGAGAGGAAAAGAAGACAATTTAAATTTCCTGCATTAATTTATAGGAAATTTTTTTTATGTATGAATCCATGATGTGGTATAATTAAAATGTAATTAAAAAATAACTTGAATAATAAAAAATTAATTATATTTTAATAAAAAAATTAATGGATATTGATACATTAATAGTTCTTGTAGGGGCTATCAAGCTGTGAATATCCATAGACAGAGAGGTGACAATTATATTTGATACGAGAGAAATACTGACATTATTTTGGTTAGGAGTACTTTTTATTTGGTGCCTTATATGTGCCAATTGAGGAAGAGTAAAATATAAAGAAGGAGAAAAAAATGAAAAAATTATTTTTAGCGACAGTAAATAAAAAGAAAATAAAGGAAATATCTGAGATCTTAGAGGGATATGAGATACTCTCGATAAATGATGGATATACAATTCCAGATGTGGTAGAGGATAGAGATACCTTCGAAGGGAACAGTCAAAAAAAAGCCTTAGAGATAGCGAAAGCTGTAGGCATGCCAGTTATTGCAGATGACAGCGGATTGTGTGTAGAGGCTTTAGGAGGAGCTCCTGGGATATATTCAGCTAGATATTCAGGAGAAAACGCTACCGATAAGACAAATAATATTAAATTGATCCAGGAATTAAAGGGAAAAGAGGATAAAAGTGCAAAATTTGTATGTGTTATAACTCTTGCAAAACCAAATGGTGAATACCATAGTTTTAGAGGAGAAGTAGAAGGAATAATAGTAGAAGAGCCAGGGGGAACAGATGGATTTGGATATGACCCTCATTTCTATATTGAAAAATATGGTAAAACTTTTGCTGAGATTCCAGAGATAAAGAAAGAGATCAGTCATAGAGCTAAGGCACTGAAAAAATTACAGGCAGAGATTGACAGATATTTATAACTATTAGAAGAGAGTTGTTAAAAACTCTCGGGTCTGTCTCATATTTTGTGTAAACCTCCAAATTAGTGTAAACTACAATTACATTAATTTGGAGGTTTTTTTATGAGAAAAAGAAGAAAAGATTTATCCCCTGATGAATTAGCACGAAAAGAGCTAATTAGAGAATA
>NZ_JBAHZY010000091.1:0-12676 GCF_037132775.1 Psychrilyobacter sp. | reverse complement strand
ATAATACTTTTGAGATTGCTGCTGTCGTTGTTGTCTTTCCATGGTCTACATGACCTATTGTTCCAATATTTACATGTGGTTTACTTCTGTCAAATTGCTCTTTTGCCATTGTTAAAGCCTCCTAAAAATTTTAATTTATTTTTGAAATTATATTATGACCCCATGGCCTAATTCACTATTTTTTAAAAAAAAATCCACACCCTCCCCTTAAATATTTAGTTTAAGAAATTTGTGTAGTTTTAAAATGGTGGTTGGAGAAGGATTTGAACCTTCGAAGGCTGAGCCGGCAGATTTACAGTCTGCTCCCTTTGACCACTCGGGAATCCAACCACGAGTATTTTATATCTCTCACAGAGATACGATTTATTATATAAAATAATACAAATTTTGTCAATTATTTTTTTAAGATTTTATATAAATTTGATCATTTTCAATAACTATTTTTACTTTTCCTTCTTTTTGTAGGATATTTAAATATTTAAATAATTCCACCTCATTTCTTTGAAGTAATTCAACCATCTCATGAATACTATACTTTCTTTTAGCTAGCATATTTAAGATAAGCTTTTCTAATTTTTCACTGTATTTTGGAAATTCCTCCCTAGAGGTATATTTTTTTATGATTTCTACTGAATCTAAACCATGATTTATAAAAAAATCTTTGATTTCGGACAATCTTTTCATAGAAGCTGGTTTTATCTCTTTTATAGCTCCAGGTCTAGCCAGAGTATTCAATTGAATTACAGTTATTTTTTTATCTTTGAGATATTCTACAAATTTTTCCAACTCCTCTACTCCATCATTTATCCCCTCTACTATAAAAATCTCTAAATATACTTCTTTTTTGGTTGTTGATAAAAATTTAGTCATCCCATCTAAGATATCTTTAATAGACAAACCTTCGATAGGTCTATTTATCCTTTTAAATCCATCCTCTGATATAGCATCTAAGGATGGAATAATTAGATCCGCCTCCTCCAAAGCTTCCCTTACACCTAAATTATTTAGAAGACTAGAATTAGTTATTACTGCTATCTTACCACTATATATCTTTCTTACTTTTTTTATGATTATACCTAGATCTTTATTTAATGTTGGCTCTCCACTTCCTGAAAAAGTTATATAATCAGGAGTTAGGTTTTGTAATATATCTTCAACTTCCCCTATCAACCTATCTATATCTATATCTATATAGCTATCTCTCGTGTTATAAAATTTAGTTGTGGATCCGCATTCACAGTAGATACAATCCAAATTACATGTTTTAGACATAACCAGATCCACACCTAGAGAAACTCCTAATCTCCTAGAAGGTACTGGTCCAAATATATATTTATACAATTTTATCCCCCTTTTTTACAGTTTTACCTTCCCTAATACCAATGAATATATAGTCGATGCTAATTTCAGTGGATTATGTCTTACAGTCTTATTTTCGCTGATCTCAATCAATGGTTCTTGAATTATTTTAAGTGAATATCTTTTTAGATTTTCCAAATCTATCTTTATCTCCTTAACATTTTGTTCTTTATATTTTTCCAAAATATCATTTGGTATTTTTTTATTGTTCACAATGACTGAATTAAAAAATTCCATTCCTACGTGGTAATATATAGCTTTAATATGATCTCCTACACTATAACCTGCAGTCTCTCCAGGTTGCTCCATAGCATTGGATACATATATTTTCTGAGCCTTTGATCTTAATATGGCATCTTTTATTTCCTCTATTATTAAATTTGGCATAATGCTAGTATATAGACTCCCAATCCCTACTATGACCATATCGGCTTTTTCTATTGCCTCTATAGTCTCTTGAACTGCCTTGGGGGTTTTGTCAAAATATACTCTTTTTATTTTTTTGTTGACAGTTGGTATCTTAGATTCTCCTACCACTATCTCACCATCTTCCATCTCTGCAATCAGAGTGCAGCTACTAGAGGTCGCTGGCAATACCGTCCCCTTTATATTCAACACTTTATTTAATGCTTTTATTCCGTCTACTATATTCCCTTCTAAATTTATCATGGCTGTCAGCATAAGGTTCCCTACTGCGTGCCCAGCCAGGTCACTTGTCCCACCAAATCTATAATTTAAGAGCTCTTCCCCTTTACTTTCAAATTCACTTAGTGCTATCATAACATTTCTTATGTCTCCTGGAGCCGGAATATTAAATTCCGTTCTGAGTCTCCCTGAAGATCCTCCATCGTCTGCTACCGTAACTATGGCAGTTATATCCAAGGGGAAATATTTTAATCCTCTTAGCAGATTAGAAAGTCCTGTTCCTCCTCCTAATACTACTATCTTTGGTTTTTTTTCCATAATTATCTCCCTTTTTTACATTAATACTTTAAGTATAGCACAAGATTATTTTATATAAAAATAAGAGGATGATTCATAACTCGACTTGTACAAAAAATAAATAAAAAAATAGACACTCTTTAGTGTGAAATTGTAATTACCACAAAAACAATTTAAACAGGGAATGCCTATCTATGAACATTTTATCTTTAAATTCTGATTTTAACAAGTATTTTTCTCAAATTAATTTTAAATTTTCTTTACTCAAAGAAGACATCTATCTACTTTTTTAGAAAGAGCACTTACTAAATTTAGTATTCAAAAAAGAGGCTTAATCCTAGTTGGAACAGCCTCTTCTCTATATTTTTATTTGATTTATTATTTTAACTCTTCCAATAAACTTCTATTAGATTTAATCATGGTTTTCACCATTAATTTGTTGACAAGTTGATACCATTTATAGGTCATACCTTCCATACCTTTAACAGAATCTACTACCATCTTCTTTAAAAATTCTAATTCATCGAAACTCATTCTGATTTCAGTTATAGCTTTTTTACCACATTCAGCTTTTAAGTATGTTAAAAAGTCTAATACACCTTTCATTTGAGGGTTATTTTCAGAACCCATTTGTTTTTGAATTTCCTCTACAAATTTACCTAAAAACTTTTTATTATGTTTAGAAATTTTTACAGCATGTTTTCTTTTTCCTTTTCCTATTCTTTGCATAGCATTTTGGATACCCATCATACCTGACATATTTCTCATTTGTATTCCATTCATATTTTGCCCTTTCATATTACCTCCATTATTTTACTTTCCCGATTATTT
Organism: Psychrilyobacter sp.; assembly: GCF_037132775.1. GTDB lineage: Bacteria > Fusobacteriota > Fusobacteriia > Fusobacteriales > Fusobacteriaceae > Psychrilyobacter. The sequence goes on along the minus strand of NZ_JBAHZY010000091.1, from coordinate 9,544 downwards.
TTTCTATCTTTATTCGTGTGATGTGACCCTCCCGTAATATCTTAGGAGTACTTCTCATATCGATTATAGTTGACTCTACACCTTTAAGCGTTTCATTATCGTCTACTACTATCTCTACTCTAGATTTTATTTTTTCACTTAGTTCATCATATGATTTAGGACTCGGTTCCCCTGATATATTGGCACTTGTAGTAGCTAGTATTCCCCCACAGCTTTCTATAATTTTTATAGAAATTTTATGATTTGGGATTCGTACCCCTACACTGCTACCATTAGATACCATATTAGGAGGGATTATTCTCTTCTTATCTAAAATTATCGTTAGCCCTCCAGGCCAAAAGTTTTCTATTAATTTTTCTATTTTCTCTCTATTTAACTCATCTATTACAGCAATTTTATCCACATATTTTTTATCACTTAAAAGTGCTATCAATGGAGATTTTTCACGTCTCTCTTTTACTTCATAAATTTTATCCAATGACTTTTTTACCTCAACACTTGCTCCCAATCCATACACTGTATCGGTGGGATAAATTATTAGAGCTCCGTCAGCTACCATATTTGAAATTTTTTCATAATTTAAATTATTGTTTTCAAATAATTTTTTCATAACTACCTCTTTTTTTTATGACATTTATTTAACATTTTATCATATTTTACGATTTTCCTCAAGATAGAAAGAAAAAAGGAAGTCCAAAGACTTCCTTTTCAAACTATTTTGTTATTTCAAATAATTCACTGATTGATCTATGTTCAATTACTCTTTTTATTCCTTCAGCAAATAATTTATCTACAGATAAAATCTTAATCTTAGAAATTTTCTTCTCTTCAGGTATCTCAATAGTATCTGTGATTATAATTTTCTTAAGCGGTGATGCGTCTAATCTTTCCATTGCAGGTCCTGAGAATACTGCATGAGTACAACATGCATAAGAAGCTACTGCTCCCATGTCCATGATAGCTTGTGCTCCATTAGTGATAGTTCCAGCTGTATCGATCATATCATCTATAAATATAGCTGTTTTCCCCTCTACCTCTCCTATTATATTCATGATCTCTGACATATTAGGTTTTGGTCTTCTCTTGTCTATGATTGCAATTTTACAGTTTAACCATTTAGCTAATTCTCTAGCTCTTTTTACCCCACCGATATCTGGAGATACTACTACTACGCTATCTCCCTTTAATCCATGTTCGATAAAGTTTTTCGCTAAAAGAGGTAATGCCTTAAAATGGTCTACTGGAATATCAAAGAATCCTTGGATTTGATTGGCGTGTAAATCCATAGTCATTACTCTTGTAGCTCCTGCTGTTGTAAGTAAATTAGCCACTAACTTAGATGTAATAGGCTCTCTTGGGCTGGCCTTTCTATCCTGTCTAGCATATCCATAATATGGCATAACTACAGTGATTTCTCTTGCTGAGGCTCTTTTTAATGCATCAATAAATATTAATAATTCCATTATACTTTCATTTACTGGCTCTGATGTTGGTTGAATTATAAATACATGACAACCTCTAACAGTCTCATGAATCTTAGTAAGAACTTCTCCATCAGCAAATCTAAGTATCTCTGACTTTCCTAAAGGTACTCCTAAATGTTCTGCAATCTTACTTGCTAAACTAATATTTGATGTTCCAGTAAAAATCTTTATATTCTTGGCATTCTTAATCATGGTTATTTAGTCCACTCCTTCTTAATAATCTGTCTCCCCCTAGCCACTGCTAATGCTCTAGCAGGTACATCTTTAGTAATTACTGACCCAGCTCCTATTACTGCTGAATCCCCTATATTGATAGGTGCTACTAATTCCGTATCACTTCCAATAAATACATTTTTCCCTATTATTGTTTTATGTTTATTAATCCCGTCATAGTTACAAGTTATGGTTCCTGCTCCTATATTGGTATTTTCACCTATTTCAGCATCTCCTAAATACGACAAATGCCCAGCTTTAACGCCTTTCTCTAATATACATTTTTTGGTCTCAACAAAGTTTCCTATGTGCACCTCTTCTTTAAGGTGAGTTTTAGATCTTAGATGAGCAAAGGGTCCTATAGTAACCTTATCTTCCACTATTGATTCCTCTATTACCGATGATTCTATCCTTACATTTCTACCTATTTTAGAATCTATTATTCTAGTATTTCCTATAATTTCTGTATTTTCCCCAATAACAGTTTTTCCACAAAGAACTGTTCCTGGATAAATAATTGTATCTTTACCTATTTTTACACTGTCTTCTATATATGTAGTTTGTGGATCTATCAAAATCACTCCCTCTTCCATTAGAGTAACATTTTTTCTCATTCTTAGAACTCTTTCTGCTTGGGCTAACTGAACCTTAGAGTTAACACCTAAGATCTCTTCGTTATCCTCTAAAATAAAGCTTTCTACTACTTCTTTTTGCTCTACCTGAATCTTTATTACATCGGTCAAATAATATTCCCCTTGGGCATTATTGTTATCCATTTTAGACAAAGCCTCAAATAATTTTTTACTATTAAATACATATACGCCTGCATTTACTTCTTTTATAGACTGAATCTCAAAATCAGCTTCTTTTTGCTCTACTATGGCTTTTACCAAACCATTCTTTTTTACTATTCTTCCATATCCAAACGGATCTTCATAGATAGATGTTAATATAGTTGTCGTTGCCTTGGTAGCTGTATGCTTGTCATAAAGCTTCTTCAAAGTTTCTGACCTTAATAGTGGTGTATCTCCACATACTACCATTATATTTCCAACATAATCCTTTAACATATCTTTCGCCATCATTACTGCATGACCTGTACCTAATTGTTTCTCTTGAACAACATAGATATTTTCCTCTCCTGCACTTTTTAAAACAAGCTCTTTTTCATGTCCTAATATTAATATGTTTTTTTCTACCATCAATTCATCTAGTATATCAATTATTTTTTTTACCATGGGTATCCCATTAACCTTGTGAACAACCTTTGGTAAGTTAGAATTCATCCTTGTACCTTTTCCTGCTGCTAATATAAGTGAAACCAATTTCATCATCTATCACTCCTCAGTTCATTACCTAGAAGTATAGCATATTCGTCAGAATTTTTCAATTTTTTAAGATGTACTTTACATTTCAACATTTTGATCACCCACACTCTATTTCCAGTGATTTCGTCCTATAATTATTACCATTTCCATTCTATTTATACTTAATAGCTACATATTTTTTAAAATTAAATTTCATATGATTTTAAAGCAATAAAATAGAAAGCCAGCGAAATTCGCTGACTTTTTATTTTATATTTTATGCTTTGAAAAATATTTAGTATGCAATAACTCATGAGCTTTATGACTCAATGGCTTTCCTAAATGATTTTTATAAAGATCTTGTACAAATTTATTTTCATGAGATTTTCTCAAAATTTTGTTATCATCTATATTTTGAAGTCCTGCTGCTCTTCTAGTAACTACACTAAAATCACCATGATGGAAAGGTTGTCCTCCTCCACCTACACATCCACCTTTACATGCCATTATTTCTATAGCATGATAATTAGCTTCTCCTGCTCTTATCATATCTAACATTTTTCTAGCTTCTCCTAAACCGTGAGCTATTCCAATATTAAGATCTAAATCTCCCACTTTTATAGTAGCTGATCTGAACCCATCAAATCCTCTTAAAGCTTTGAAATTAACTTCTTCTAAAGTTTCTCCAGTCACCCATTCATATGCAGTTCTAGTAGCAGCTTCAATTACCCCACCAGTTCTACCAAATATAACTCCAGCTCCTGTATATTCTCCTAATGGGCTATCAAATTCAGAATTTTCTAATATTCTTAAATCTATATTAGCTTGCTTTAATAACTTAGCTAATTCTCTAGTTGTGATAGAATAGTCTACATCTGGATTTCCATCTACTTTAAATTCATCTCTAGAAGCCTCGTATTTTTTAGCTAAACATGGCATTACAGATACCACAATAAGATCTTCCCTTGCAATTCCCTCTTCCTTAGCCCAAATTTCTTTAGCAATTGAACCAAATATTTGTTGAGGTGATCTAGCTGAAGATGGTACATCTAACATATCTGGATAGTTATGCTCAAAGAATTTTACCCATGCTGGGCAACAAGAAGTTAATAATGGCAATTTTACTTCCTTATCTCCTGCTAAAAATCTTTCCAATCTATCTTTAAATTCAGAAGCTTCTTCCATGATAGTAACATCTGCAGCCCATGTAGTGTCAAACACTTCATCAAATCCTAATTGTCTAAGCCCTGTTACCATTTGACCTTCTACATTCACTCCTGGCTTTCCTCCAAATTCTTCACCTAAAGCTACTCTTACAGCAGGTGCAACTTGAACTATTACTTTTTTCTTAGGATTGGCTAAATCTTTAACTAACTTCCAAGTATGATCATTTTCATGTAGTGCTCCTACTGGACATACAGCTACACATTGACCACAGTAAGTACATACACTGTCTTCTAAATTTTGCTCAAATGCCGGTGCAACTACAGAAGTAAATCCTCTGTTCACGCCTGATAATACTCCTACAGTCTGAACTTCATTACACATAGTTTCACATCTTCTGCACATAATACACTTATCCATATCCCTTATAATAGAGGCGGAGTAATCAGGTCTATATGTAGACATTTCTCCTTCAAATCTCACTTCTCTTACACCTAATTGGACAGCTAAATCTTGCAATTCACATTCTCCATTTTTAGAACATGCCAGACAATCCTTAGGATGATCTGATAATAGAAGTTCCATTAGAGTTCTTCTTTTTTGCATTACATTCATTGTATTAGTCTTTACTATCATTCCTTCATGAACTGGAGTAGCGCAAGAAGGTGCTAAGTTTCTTCTACCTTCTACTTCTACAATACATATTCTACACGATGCACAGTCATTTTTATAACCATTCCCACCAATCTGTAAATGACACAATGTAGGAATAGAGATTCCTAGTGATTCAGCGGCAGAAAGTATCGTTGCTCCCTTGGGAACTGCTATTGATTTACCATCTATAATAACATTTATTAATTCCATTAGTTTTTTACACACTCCCTTTTTTAGAATAGGCACAGACCCTACTCTTATTGATTTCGATTATCCTCTGTCTATAGCCCCAAATTTACACTTATCATAACAAGCTCCACACTTGATACATTTAGAAGCGTCGATTACATGCATTTCTTTTATCTTTCCTTCAATACAATTAACCGGACATACTCTAGCACATGCTGTACATCCTATACATTTATCATTGATTGAATAAGTTAATAGATCCTCACATTTTCCTGCTGGACATCTTTTGTCTACAACATGGGCTACATATTCATCCCAGAAATTATTTAACGTCGAAAGAATAGGGTTAGGAGCAGTTTGACCCAATCCACATAACGATGTATCCTTTATAGTTTCACTTAGTTCTCTCATTAACTCAAGGTCTTCCATAGTTCCATTTCCTTTAGTTATCTTTTCTAACATCTCTAACAATCTCTTGTTTCCAATTCTACATGGTGTACATTTTCCACAAGATTCTTCTACCGTAAATTCTAAATAGAATTTAGACACATTAACCATACAGTCATCTTCATCCAGTACGATCATTCCACCAGACCCCATCATAGAACCAATTGCTGTTAATGAATCAAAGTCAATTTTAACATCTAAATCTTTTTCAGTAAGACACCCACCAGATGGTCCTCCTGTCTGAACAGCTTTAAATTTCTTTCCATCTCTGATTCCACCACCAATCTCAAAGATTACCTCCCTAAGAGTAGTTCCCATAGGCACTTCTACTAGACCTACATTATTTATTTTCCCTGCTAGAGCAAATACTTTAGTTCCAGATGACTTTTCTGTTCCTATGCCTTTATACCATGTTCCACCATTTAAGATGATTTCTGGAATATTAGCAAAAGTTTCAACGTTGTTTACGTTTGTTGGTTTTCCCCAGTATCCCGATTCTGCTGGGAATGGAGGTTTTGAAGTAGGTTCTCCTCTTTCTCCTTCCATAGAATGGATAAGAGCAGTTTCTTCACCACATACAAATGCTCCGGCCCCATATTTAATCTCAATATCAAAATCAAATCCTGAATTTAAGATATTATCTCCTAACATCCCATATTCTTTTGCCTGAGCCATTGCTTTTTTCAATCTATTTATAGCTAGCGGGTATTCAGCTCTTATATATACTAATCCTTTAGTTGCACCAGTAGAATATCCACAAATTGTCATTGCTTCGATTACAGAATGTGCATCTCCTTCTAAGATCGATCTATCCATAAATGCTCCCGGATCTCCCTCATCTGCATTACATACTACATATTTTTGATCTGCATCATTATTTAATGCAAACTGCCATTTTAAACCTGTAGGGAATCCTCCTCCCCCTCTTCCACGGAGACCAGATAGTTTCATTTCATCGATTACTTCTTGCTGAGTCATCTCTGTCAATACTTTACCTAATGCCTGGTATCCTCTATTTCCAAAATACTCATCTATATTTTCTGGATCAATTAATCCACAGTTTCTAAGAGCTATTCTTTTTTGTTTTTTATAAAAATCCATATGATCAGAATCTTCTATTCTTTTTTTCGTAACAGGGTCTCTAAATAATAAAGTCTCTATCTTTTCACCTTTAATTAAATCTTCTTCTACTATTCTTGCAACATCCTCAGGTTTTACCTCTACATAGAATGTATTGTCAGGAACGATCTTTACGATTGGTCCTTTTTCACAAAATCCAAAACATCCTGTTTTAACTACCTGTACCTCTTCACTCATATTTTTTTCTGCTAACAAATTTTCTATATTTTCTGCTATCGTTCCAGCTTTCGACGACATACAGCCCGTCCCTCCACAAATTAGGACATGTTTCTTATAAGCCATTAATTTTACCTCCTAAAATTAGTGATTACACCTTTTCGTACCGTCATTATCTACTAAAAACTTCTCTATTTCTGAGGTGTTTTTAAGGTATTTTTTTACAAGTTTTACAGCTTCCTTATAATCTACATTTCCAAAAACTACATTTCCCTTGTCAGGGATAATAATTTCTAAACTTGGAAAGTTTCCTCCGTACCCTAAAAATTCTGTCTTGTAAAGAGCTATATTTTCTATATCTTCTATTTCAATCAGATCAACTATAGAATTTATAACTAAATCGGCATTTTTTATTGCTATTTTATCTTTCGACGACAACCCTACCTTTATTTTAATTACATTCTCTAAATCTTTTCATTTTTTTCTGATTTTTATTAATTCTTCACACTCTTTTCCTTTTTTTAATAATTGTTCCATTGAAGTTATCTTTTTAGACATCTTTGATCCCCCCACCTTATTTATATTTTGCTAACAGTCCTTCTATATCACGGGCTTCATCTTTACCGAATACCTCTTCCCCAACCATTACAACAGGTGCTAATCCACAAGCTCCTACGCATCTTAAGGCATCTATTGAGTACATTCCATTCAGTGTAGTTTCCCCAGCTTTAATTCCTAATCTATTCTCTAAATCTTTTAACACTTTATCCGATCCTCTTACAAAACAAGCCGTTCCCATACAAACTGAGATAGGATATTTCCCTTTAGGAGTCATTGTGAAGAACGAATAAAAGCTAACTACTCCATATATTTTAGCCAAAGGTAAATCCAATCTATCTGCTACAAATTCTTGAATCTCCTTTGGAAGATATCCAAATATTTCTTGAGCCTTATGTAGGACCGAGATTAGTGCTCCCTTTTTTTCGGGTAATCCAACTATAAATTCATCTAATTGGTTAAAACATTCTTGCTTTAACGTATTTTTACAAGACATTTTGCTCCTCCTTCTAATTATAAGCCAATTATGTTAACCATAATCCATTAGTTATTAATTTCACTTTCAAATAACATTATACAACATTTTCTTTTTTTTGTTAAGCTTTTTTTAAAAAGTGTGTGTTAAACAAACAGTTCGACCTACATTAAGGTGATCAAACTAATAAATAATTAAAAAAATATAACTTGTTTCTTAAGAAAAAATATTTAAAATTCAAAATAAATCAACCTTTTTTTATTATCAACCTACAATAACACCACTAAATATTTGAAGCAAAGTTTATCTTAAAGTATACACCATAATGTTTTTATATTCCTTTTTCTTTTTTTATTAAATTTCAATTAAGCTTTAAATATAAAATATATATATAAATATTAAGTAAATTATAATTTTTAAAATCCACATTTTAGAAGTTTTATTTTATCTTGAACATTTTTTTAATCTTTATTTAAAACCAATTTATTTACATGGTGCGGTAGAATACTTAAATCCTATAAAAGGTTCCCGTTGATTTTTCTTAACCGCTTTTCAAAACTAAAGTTAATATCATTTCATCATAAAAAATACGGCGATCTATATTCTAAATCCCTAACAAGATTAACTCTTATAATTTTCTAGACAATAAAAAAAGGTTACTACAATCTAATGCAGTAACCTTTTTTTTCTTTTCATTTCAAATTTTCATAAGCTTCGTTTATTTGTTTAAACTTCGCTTCATATTTATTTCTCGTTGCCTCATCTAAATTATTAGCTTTATCTGGGTGATATTTTCTTGCCATCCCTCTATAAGCTTTCTTTATTTCTTCTGGGCTTGCATCCTTATTCACTCCTAATTCAGCATAATATTTATCCTTGTTTACAATATAACCAGGATGACCAGAATGTGTTTGTCTTTGATAGTTTCCACCAGCTGCATTTCTAAAAAAGTCTTCAAAATCTTGAGTATTCCCAGAATTTTTATTTTTATAATAATATGTTCTTGTAGTTCTTTGTGACTGTTTTTTTCCAAATATCATTCTCAATACAATTGATATTATAATAAGTGGTAAAAATGTAATAAAAACTGATCCAAAAAAGAAAATCAACACTGAAACTATCGCTATTACTGGTAATGCTCTTAAAGTATTTTTTAATCCTGTAAATAACAGTGATATCGCAGCTATAAAAGCTAATATATAAATCATTTTTTTATTCCTCCTAGATCTTTCTAGTATTTTTATAACCCAAAGATCTCATCACAATTTTATAAGAGTAAATTCTATATCCACTCTTTTTAACTCCTTAATTTTGATTAATAACACATTTAGTATCTTGATATTATACCTTTATTTACAAAAAGTGTCAAATATATAAAAAAACCAGGAACAAATCCTGATTAAAATTTTATTTGGTGGAGATAAGCGGGGTCGAACCGCTGACCTCCGCAGTGCAAGTGCGGCGCTCTCCCAACTGAGCTATATCCCCAAAGTTGAGTTTAGCAAGTTCCTATTCTCCCAAGGGGCTGCCCCCTAAGTACTTTCGGCGTTTATGGACTTAACTTCTGGGTTCGGAATGTGACCAGGTGTATCCCCATAGCTATTCTTACTAAACATATGGCGCTTCTTGCAGGACTTGAACCTGCGACAACTCGATTAACAGTCGAGCGCTCTACCAACTGAGCTAAAGAAGCTTGTTGAAAGACTTGGCAAGTTCCTATCCTCCCAAGGGGCTGCCCCCTAAGTACTTTCAGCGTT
>NZ_JBAHZY010000087.1:0-6960 GCF_037132775.1 Psychrilyobacter sp. | reverse complement strand
AAAAAGGTATATTAATTTTTATAATAACGATAGAGGACATAGTTCTTTAGATTATGAAACACCTGCTAAGGTATATTTTGGTACTCAAAAAATTGCTTAAGTTTTTTCATAAACTGTTTGACAAACACGACCACCATATAAGTCGAGATAATAAGAAAAGGGGAGAAGAAAATAATGAATAAAGAATACTCTGCAATCTTTGATCTAAATAAACAAAACAATATGAGAAATTTTTTTTTGAATATTTTAATTCCTAACGGAAGAATAACCACCTACCAAAAAAATAATATTATCTGCCTTGATATTGTAAGGTCACTGTACATTGTAGTCTCTGGAAAAGTCCAAATATCCCTCCATGAAGAAAACGGCGATGAACAGCTTATCTATACTCTGTGTCCTGGGGAAATTTTAGGAGAATTCGAAATTTTTTCAGATATCTCTGAAAATTATACTCTTCATTTTGTAACGGATGCCAAACTATGTAAGATCGAGAAAGAGAAAGTAGATAGAGTTCTTCTAGAAAATCCCAGTTACTATTCATATTTTATTCATAGTATGTCTAGGAAATATCATTTGGCACTTTTTCAAATGAGTTTCAATAAATTTTATATCAATGAAGAAAGAATTCTCGAATTTTTAATCCGAATAGCTGCGATTAAAACTCCTGATAAAGAAAAAGATGTAGAGATCGATGGATATACTCATGAAAATATTGGAAATACGTTGAATATTTCTAGGATAGGAGTAACAAAACTCCTAAAGAAATTACAAGAAAAAAAGTTAATCACGATAAAAAGAAAACTTATAATAGTATTATCCATCTCTCAATTAAAAAATTATAGAAAAAGTATACAAAAAAAATAGATAGGAAGGTAATTTAATGAAAAATGCTTTAATAACAGGAGCCACCAGTGGTATAGGAGCCTCCTTTGCGAGAAAACTTGGGAAAGAAGGGTATAACCTCTATATTACAGGAAGACGTATAGAAATTATAGAAAAATTGGCCTATAATATTCGTAAAAAATACCATGTTAAAGTTATTGTTCTCTTAGCTGACTTCACCATCCCTCAAGAAGTAGACAATTTATTAAAAAAAATAGAAACAGTTCCCTTTGATTTTTTAATAAACAATGTGGGTTTCGGTCACGAAAAAAAATTCTTTGATGACAGCTATGAGAAACAATATGAAATGATAGAAACACATATAAATTCATTTTGTAAGATCACTCATCTTGTGTCAGGAGGTATGAGAAAAAATAAACATGGAAATATTATAAATGTCTCCTCCCTTGCAGGCTTTGCTCCTACATCTTTTAACCATCTTTATAGTTCTACAAAGTCATTTATAACAACATTTACAGAATCCCTCCATCTGGAACTCTCACCTTTGGGAATAAGAGTCCAGGCTCTCTGCCCCGGTTTCACGAGAAGTGATTTTCACAAATCTTTGAATATAAGGGAAGAAACCTTTAAAAACAAGGGACTTGTAAGGTGGATGGACCCAGATAGAGTAACAGAACTTTCACTCAGATCCCTAAACAAAAAAGGCGGTCTCTATATTCCAGGATTATCCAATAAAATCCTCTATACTATGGTAAAGATCCTACCCAGAAAATTATATTATTTTCTGGCCAGGAAAATGGAGATGTAAAATAATAGGAGATCTCTGGAGATCTCCTATTATAATTATAATCTATTTCTAATTTTTCTTTTCTATCGTCAATAACATCAAAGACCTTACATTATTTAGAGCTATAAAGTTTAGAATTCAGCTCCACCTGTTATCTTTAAATCTTCATTGTTTTCATATAGTCCCTTAATTGAAGCTTCGAGTCCCCTAGCTATAGATGTTAGATCCATAAATGGCGTATTTTTTTTATCTAGTACCTGCTCTGGTATGAAGGGAACATGGATAAATCCACCTTTTTTTACCAAAGCAAATTTATTTATATGATAGAGTACACCGTACATTACATGATTACATACATATGTTCCGGCAGTATTAGAGATCGAAGCAGGTATATTATTTTTTTTCATCTCTTCTACCATGGCTTTTATTGGAAGGTTTGTAAAATATGCATCCTGTCCATCGGCGTATACAGGTTCATCTATTGGTTGATTCCCTTTGTTATCTTTTATCCTAGCATCATCTAAGTTGATAGCCACTCTTTCTATAGTCATCTCATACCTTCCCCCTGCCTGTCCTACACAGATAACAACGTCAGGTTTGTGTTCTTTTATACCTTTTAAAATAGTGTCTATAGATTCCTTAAAAACTGTAGGAATTTGAAGTTTAATAACTTCCACTCCTTCTACCTTTGATGGTAGAAGTTTCACAGCTTCCCAAGCTGGGTTTATACTTTCATTTCCAAATGGATCAAATCCTGTAATAAGTAGTTTCATTTTTCTCCCCCTTAAAATGCCCAAAAATACATAAGTACAATGTGAACGCCTAACATTGCTATTGCGACAGGTGCCTGAGCGAAGATAACACCATTTTTATTTTTCATATCCATAATAGCTGCGGGAACTATATTAAAGTTAGCAGCCATAGGTGTAAGTAGTGTCCCACAATATCCTGCTGTAAGACCTAATATTCCAACTATTGCAGGGTTTCCACCATGAGCAAGTACAAATGGAACCCCTATTCCTGCTGTGATCACTGCAAAAGCTGCAAATGCATTACCCATTATCATAGTAAATATAGCCATGGCAAGACAATATACTATTACACCAGCTAAGATATTACCCTCTGGTATTATTCCACCCATCATATTTGAAATAACTGCCCCTACACCAGATAGTGCAAAAACTGATCCTAAAGCAGCTAAAAGTTGAGGTAATATAGCACTAGATCCTATTTGCTGAAGCATTCTAGATCCTTCATAACCTATATATTTTGGTTTTTCTTTAGTGATAATCATAGTAAGAATTAATGCGGCAATTGAACCTATACCTAAACCTACTAACCCACCTAATTTTGTAAACTGTGCTACGGAAAAAGCAACGAGTCCAATTGCAAGAGCAGGCACAAATATTATATTTCCAAATCTATTACTTTTTTCTATTCTCTCTTCCTCAGAGGCTCCTACTTGAGATCCACTGCCTACTTTCTTGAAAGCAGTCAACCCACCCATTAAAAATAATATTGCACCAACAATATGAGGAGGAATATTTTTCCCGCCTATAAAAATCATCCCAAATAATATCCAAAAGATCCCTGTTCCAAGTTTAGTTTTATGATTTTTATCAGTAAGTGCATATACTCCAGTACAAATTGCCACTATCCCCGTAAGGATATACATCAATTCTAGAATCATTCCTCTCATTCTTTTACCTCCTTTTCAACCTTTACTGTCTGTGTATTTTTTAGTTTCTTATCAGTCAAGTAGTTTTGAATAACTGAAAAGATAACAGCTATAATTGCTACTGGAATAGCTGCTTTTGAAACAGAATAAGGTTCTACTATAAACCCTAATTCTTGAAGAGTTCCAACAACAAGAAGTACTCCTCCTCCAGCTACAAAGACATTTTGTCCATAGAAGTTACCAAAATTTTCTACTGCACAGGCAACACCTTTAAGATGTTCTTTTTCATCTTCTGAGAGAGTCTTCTCTAAAATATTTTCAGAAGCACTCTCTGTCATTGGATAAATAAGTGGTCTGATAAATTGTACATGTCCACCTAATCTAACAGATAAAGCTGCTGCTATAGTTCTGATTACCATATAATAAGAAAGAATTTTTCCTCCTGAAACAGATTTCATCCCCTTTATACATTCAGCTCCCCTTTCTTTTAAACCACTTCTTTCTAATATCCCTATAACCGGTAATGTTAGTAGAAAAAGTGTCATATATCTAGTCTTTACAAAAGCCTCGCCTAAAGTTGTGAGTATTGTCATAAAGTCAACACCAGAAACAAGACCAGTTGTCACCCCTGCTATCAATACAACAGCAATGGTATCAAATTGAAATGAAAATCCCAAAATGATTATAAGTATTCCTATAAGTTTAATCATACATATTCCCCTCCTTTAATAAAATAATTTTACTTTCCGTATGTTGATAATACAGTATATCGGGTTAAAGTTTTGTAATCTATTTTACATTTATAAAAAAATTCCTGAAAACCAAAATATCTTCAGCTTTTTTATATTAAATTAAAATTAAATTTATTGACTTTTAATTAGGGAACACTAAATTAATATGCTAAAATAATGTGAAAAAAAGGGTTTACAATGATTGAATTATTAATAATAATCGCTATAATTGGTATTTTAGCTGGAACTATTGCACCAAAATTACTCAAAGAAATGAGAAAAGCTACAGTAGCTAAAGTACAACATAATTTAGAACTAAATAAGATCTAGGTTATCTCTAGATGAAACTTTCTTAGATGAGTTTCCAGATTTATATGATGAAGCAAATATAAATTTATTAAAAACCTATAGTATTGAGGCTACTCCTTCATTTACAGACGGAGAGGCTACTTCAAAAGTAGTTTATTCCAGTCCGGATGACAGAAAAAATATAAATATATCAGAGATTGTAAATCACTGTAATTTCATCTCTTTTTTAGGGCTAAATAAGTCCACTGAGTGGACCTTTAGTCCATCTAATGGACGTTTTGTCTAATGATTAGACAAATCTAAAAATACGCTCTCTATACCAATAGTACCAAGGGTTTGTGACCTCCTTATTTGATGTTTTTCAATGCTAGGGGTACAATTACAAAGGGAAGTTTTTAGGAGGGCTCAGGAGGCGAATGAGAGAGAATAATTGAAGGTCCCAAAGTTTCCGTCTTTGATACGGGATACTTTTTCTCTGCAGCTAGAAATAAGTATCCAAAAAGAGCCGGAAGGTTTATATGTTGTCTTAGTGAGTAAGTCACGATCGTTACTGTAGGAACAGTACTGCTGAAGTGGAACGACTATAAACTTCGCTTAAAATACTAACCATTACTACTTCGGTTTCCTTTTGACATCGTAATTTTCTTATAACTAGAAGAAAATTTTGTACTCGTCAATCGGGAAACCATAAGAAGGATGAGTTAGAGTCAGATCCTAGTCAGGCTCAAGAAAAAAAATCTCTTAGAGTACTCTCTAGTTATTTCTTTGTGAGCTTAGTGTAAGGACTTTGATTTATAAGTCCTCATCTATTTCAGAAATATAATGTTCAATAGTCTTTCCCTCTTTTATGGCTAATTCTATTTTATTTATTAATTCATCTTCAGGCATAGAATCAGGAATTGACATTAATGGAATCTGTTTTTCAAATTTCATATAATATTCATTCATATGCTGCCATAATCTAACGCTTATATCTCCCCACATAACAATCACTCCTTATTCAAAATTAGATATTTTTATATAATCTTACTGAATTCTTTAAACAATCCAGGGAAAAATTCTATTTGCCTTTGAGCTTCTAGTTCTACCACTACCTTCTCTTTAACTTTAACATTTTTTTCTATCTTTTTCCAAATAGTTCCTGGGTTTCCTTTGAAATCTGTTTTCTCCAAATCACTTACTATATTTGGATTGGTATTACGTCAAGCTCTTGGACAATCTCAAGATTTTTAAAAATTAAACTTTAAAATTTTGTTTTAAGCAAAAAAGTGGTAATATCATATTGTTTTTTAATGAATTTTTCAAAAGGAGAAATAATTATGTTATGTAATACTTTTATCGATTTAATAAAGGTGGTTGATCAAAAATTATTTAGTTCTTTGGAAGTCTTAGAACTTAAAATTAATTCGTTAGGTTTTGGAGTAGAACAACAGATTAATCTAGGATAAGAAATAATTTGAAAATTAATAGAGGGGATATGTTTTTTCACCTTACCTATGGAAATTTTAAAAATAAAATTAAGAGGTTAATTTTTCACCTTGGTTTTTCAAAAGGAGCATTTTATAGGATGAGTAAAGAAGAATTAAAGAAAAATAAAGAAGAATTATTGATTCGTTTCCCAATTTTAAACGATAAGTCTAAATATGTAATAATATTAGAAACTAATTATATAGCTATAAATTTTTTAAAATAACTAAAAAAACCCCCAAGATGGGGGTTGAAAAAACGTTATTTTTTTATTATTATTTCATAGGGATAAATGATTCTTTGATATCATCATAGTACTCTATTTCACCTGTTTCTATCTTGTAATACCAAACATGAAGGTGTAATGATCCCTCATCGACCCTTCTTTTTACTGCTGGATATGTCAATAAATTCTCTAGTTGGAAGATAGCAGAGAGTTTTTCTGTATTGATAAGTTTTTCCTTCTCAGATCCTCCTACTAATTGTGCTACTTTTTTGGCTTCGTTACCTAATTCCAGCCATTTATTTGTGTGAATCAAGTCATCATCCTTATCCAAATCCTTATAGAGAGATTTGATAGCTCCACAATGGGAATGTCCACAAACTATTATATCATCTACTTTTAAAACTGATACTGCATATTCTATTGCCGAGGCTGTTGAATGATAATCTTCATCAGGTTTATAGGGAGCTACGAAATTCCCTACATTTTGAATGGTAAATAGTTCACCGGGTTTAGACCCTGTAATCAACCCTGGAATTACTCTGGAATCACTGCATCCTATAAATAATGTTCCTGGATGTTGCCCATCTTTTACTAGTTTTAAATATAAATCTTTATTTTTTTTAAATTTTATTGCTTTAAATTTTTGATGTCCCTTTAATAACTTTTCCATCTGACCTCCGATGTGATCTAATTAATCTATATTATACCATATTTTTTAAAAAATTCAATGAGCGATGAAAGTATAAATAAATAGGTCTATGAAATTTCATAGACCTAATTTATTACAGTGGTAATATTACTTTACCGTATTTTTCGTTTAAAATTAGAGCTGCTGCTTCATACATTGCAGATAATCCAGCTACGATTCCTACATATCCAGCAATTTTCCCAAGTAATGCACTCTCAAAGAAAAAATGTA
>NZ_JBAHZY010000084.1:0-7995 GCF_037132775.1 Psychrilyobacter sp. | reverse complement strand
AAAAAGGTATATTAATTTTTATAATAACGATAGAGGACATAGTTCTTTAGATTATGAAACACCTGCTAAGGTATATTTTGGTACTCAAAAAATTGCTTAAGTTTTTTCATAAACTGTTTGACAAACACGACCACCATATAGTTACAAAATTTACACTTTCCGTAACTGCAAGGGAAACTTTTTAACAGTACTATTTCCCGAATATTTTTTTCTAAAATTTTATTATATCTCATCTTCCACCTCTTATTTTTATTTTTGACACAGATTAATTTTGTACGGATAATTCATGAATTATCACTACTTTTCTATTATCCATTATATAAATCAATACTTATAGGTGGTTAAACTTCCCCCAATTTTCCATCTTGAACGGTTCCCTCTTTATGCATCTTTTTAGCTAAATATAAAAATGGTGTATCAAAAGTTGCTATTACAACCTTCATTAAATATGTAGTTGTAAATATCTCTAAACATGTTTTAAAATCATAAAACCCTACATAGGAGAATCCTAAAAAATCAAAACTTACGTAAAAAGCTAAATATGTGAAGATCGCCGTGTCTACAAACTGGCTCAGCATAGTACTTCCATTGTTTCTCAGCCACAGATGTTTATTTTCTGGGAACCTTTTCTTAAGTTTTTCAAATAGATGGATATCTATATTTTGTGAGATCCAGTAACATATAAGTCCCACCGCTGTGAATCTAGATAATGGCCCAAATAAGGTTTCCATGGCTATCTGTGAATAATCAGCTGTACTGGGTTCAAAAGCTACCGAGACTTGCAGTAATATAGTCGCTGCTATATTACTCATAAGCCCTATTTTTGCCCCTTTGGCTGCTGCCTTCAATCCATATTTTTCCGACAATATATCTGTTACTAAAAAACTTGACGCAAACATTATATTTCCTAAAGTAGATGACATCCCGCCTATCTCTATGGCTTTATTTACCTGTATCTGAGCCAATATTATAGTTATTGGGATATAGGCATAAAGACCATTTTTCCCATAATTCTTATAAAAATATAAGATAAACCCAAAGTTAATCAACAACATTACAAACCAAAGTATTATATTTTGCATATTTATTTCTCCTTTTTCCCTCAATTATACGTGGCACTCTTGTGGTTGTCTTAAGCTAGCTACTAAAAAATTTTTAAATATAAAAAGAGGGATATAAAATCCCTCCTAAAAGTGTACCGAAAAAAGTGTAGATTAATTTCGACCTCTACACATAGTCTTTGGTTTTTTATAGATGGATTTTTCGAACATCTACCACAAGAGTGGATTTAAATTTTCAATTCCCAAAGAGGTCTTTAAACATAGAATCAGAATTTATATTTTTTTCATTCTGTTCCACATTTTTTTTAGTCTCTCTTGTTTCTTCTACATTTTCCATCATAATTTCATCGGATTTAACAAAAAAATCATTAAAATCTGAATTATATACAGATGCCATCTCTACTGGTTCTGTTCCTTTTTTAAATAAGGCCCATCTTTTATTCCAGCCTGATGTAGAATCTGCTAATCTACCATTTTTGGAATCGATCAGCACTTTACTTAATTTACCATTTTTTAAGCCGTCAACAATATGATTAAACTCTTTCCCAGTATCATATCCATTATCTACTAACATTTGATAATAATTACCCCATAATTTTGCTGTGAGTCCTCCACCAGTGGCAGACTTATCCATGGGTTTATTATTGTCATAGCCAATATATACTGTGGTAACATACTTAGGAGTTATTCCTGCATACCATGCCGTTCTCTGTCTATTGGTTGTACCAGTTTTACCACCTTGTACAATGTTTTTCCCATCTTTTTTTACCCTTGCATTTCTACCAGTACCAAGGTTAACTACATCTTCCATCATGTGGGTAATAAGAGCTACATCTTCTCCTTTAAAAACCCTCTCCTGTTCTGCTTGTTCCTTATATATTATTTTTCCATATCTGTTTTTTATTTGGGTAATAAACTGTGGTTTCACTCTATATCCACCATTTGCAAAAGGCAGATATAAACTTGAAAGTTCATATGGAGTAACTACCATAGTTCCTAATGCTGCTGTCAAATTTTGAGGAATTTTTATATCTCTTCCTCCTGCTAATTTTACAGTTTTACCTAAATTTTTAAGGCCTACTTTTTGCAAGGTTTTTATTGCCACTATATTTATAGATCTTTCCATTCCCTCTAGCAGTGTAAAGTTTTTTCTAAATTTATCTCCATAGTTTCTAGGTTTCCATTCACCGAACTCTATCGGTGTGTCCTCGACTACTGTGTTCATAGGGTAACCCAACCTTAGTGCTGTAAAATAAACAAATGGTTTAAAGGATGATCCCGGTTGTCTTTTAGCATAGATAGCTCTATTATAATTTCCAGATTTAAAATTTTTACCACCTATAACAGCCCTTACATAACCTGTATCAGCTTCTATGGTCACCATCCCACCATCTAAACCTTTTTTCCCCTTCAGCGGTTCATAGTTTTCAAATGATGCTTTAGCTGCTTTTTGCATCCCTATATCCAGGGTTGTATACACTTCTAATCCCTCTTCGTATATCTGCTTTTCTGTAAATAATTCAAACAATTTTTTTTCTACTATATCAGTGAAATCAGGAGTATTATAACTCCTTTTTTTACTCTTACTTTTTATTATAGTAACATTTAATTTAGATAACTCTTCCATAGACAGACCTTTTAATTCCTCTGGTAGTTTATCTTCATTATAAAAAAATTGAGACAATGCTTTTTGATACTCTTTCTCGTCTATAAGGTTGTATCTTCTCATTTGAGATAGAACCAATTTACCTCTAGTAACAGCGTTGTCTAGATGTCTTCTAGGATTATATTTATTAGGTCTATTAGGCACTCCTGCTAGTAGTGCAGATTCAGCTACATTGATCTCACCTATAGGTTTACCATAAAATGCTCTGGCTGCTGTTTTTACTCCATAGACACCCGATCCAAAATATATCTCATTCATATATTTTTCCAAGATCTCATCTTTAGTATAACCCCTTTCCAACTCCACTGTAATTATGGCTTCTTTCACCTTTCTCATAATTTTTTTTTCATTACTAAGAAAGGCATTTTTAGCTAACTGCTGAGTTATAGAACTAGCACCTTGGGCTTTACTCATAGTAACTATATTTACTACTAGAGCTCTTCCCATCCCTAAAACATCAAATCCATGATGACCATAAAATCTCCTATCCTCTATAGCCACATAAGCATTTTTTAGTGATCTTGGCATTTCCTCTATAGTTGCAGTTTCTCTAATTTCTTTATAGAGAACATCTATTACTTCACCATTTGTATCATATATTTTACTTGGTACTACCGGATTATATCCTTCTATCAGTTGCCCTAGATCCGGCAGTTCCTTATATGCCTTTACAATAAGAACAGTAGCTCCTATACCGCCTAATAAAAACAATCCTATAAGTATAAATAATATATTACGAAATAATTTTTTCATAGTATCCTACCTTTTGTTTTGTTGTCTTAGTTGTCCACAAGCTCCACCTATATCAGAACCCTTTTCTCCTCTGAAAGTTACATTTATTTTTCTTACTTCCTTTAATTGATTATAGAATTTTTCTATCTTCTCTCTATCTGGTCTCTTGTAGTCGATTCCTTCCACTTCATTGTAAGGAATTAAGTTTACTATATGATCAAACCCATACATAAATTCAGCCAACATATCAGCATCTCTCATTGAACAGTTAAACTCATCTATTAAGATATATTCAAAAGTAAGTCTTCTCTTTGTATATTTTTGATATGTTTGTAACGTTGTATATAGATCCTGTAATGGATACCTTCTGTTGATAGGCATGATCTCATTTCTCTTTTGGTCAGTTACTGCATGAAGCGATATAGCCAATCCTATTGGCATCTTCTCTTGTAATAACTTTTCAATTCCTGGTACAATTCCACAAGTAGATACTGTTATCCTTCTCTTTGAGATATTGATCCCCTTTTCATCAGATAAAATTCTTATAGATTTTATAGTATTATTTACGTTTAATAATGGCTCTCCCATTCCCATATACACTAAGTTATTTACTCCTTCACCTTTTTTAACTAATCTTCTATGGATAGTATATACTTGATTTACAATCTCGTGATTGAATAAATCTCTAGTATATCCACCTTGACCTGTTGCACAGAAAGCACACTTTACAGCACATCCTACTTGAGTAGACAAGCATACTGTGTTTCTATCTTTATGCTTTAATAATACAGTCTCGATAGTAGTTCCATCTTCTAATTTAAATAAAAACTTTTCAGTCCCGTCCTTTTTAGATACTTTGTGGTCTAACAGGTTTAAATAAGGTATATAAGTTTTTTCTGCCAATAATTCTCTATTTGTTTTAGATATATTTGTCATATCCTCTATCTTTCTGACAATTTTTACATGTAACCACTCATATATTTGTTTTGCATTAAATTTTTTCATCCCTAAATCTATTACAACACTTTCTAATTCATCGTACTCTAACTCTAATAAGTTTATCTTATTCATTTTTCTCCTCCGTAATTTCACATTCATTTTTAATTAAATTTTCATATAGTTAAACGCTTTTTCATCTATTTACTAACCTTTCATATTATTCTATACTTTTTATTTCAGAATTTCACTTTTTCGAAATATTATAAAAAATTTAATTTTACTCTTAATTTTAAAGTAATTTCAAAAAAATATCAACTATTTTTTCTATATTTATATCTATTTTCAAATTAATCCTTGTGGAATTCCCTCCACCTTTTACAATATATCCGAGTTTTTCCAAATTTTCCTTTAATTCACCGCAGTTTATAGCCTTACTTATCACAGTAAAACTTCCATTTTCACCATATATTAGAGAGTATTTTTCACCCTCTATAAACCTAGGAAAAAACTTAGTTATTGCATCATTTTCCTTGTAAATAATTATTTTATTTTCTCCTACAATCTCTGCATTTTCTTTTAATTTTTCACATAATAGTTCACTATAGTTATGATATAAACTACTCAATTCCTTAGTTTTAGATTTATTCTCCTCAAACAACTGATCTATCTTACCATTTATCTCCTCTACAGTTGAACTCAGTTGAGTTGTAGCTTTTTTTATAATTTCATGTTTTTCATAATAATCTTCATAGCATCTGTTCCCAGCTTTATAATAGATACGTGTTATAGTTTTCTTTACTTTCTCATAGTTTATAATTTTAAATAACCCTATATCCTTAGTCTGTTTTACATGGAATCCACCGCAGGCATTTAAATCAAAATCCCCTATCTTGACCACCTTTATATCTCCTATGATCTTGTCACTTATAGTTTTTCTTAAGCATTCTATCTGACTGGCTTTTTCACGAGTATAGCTCAAGACCTCTACATCTAAGTTCTCCATGATCATCTTATTTATAGCCACTTCCAAATCTCTTATTTTTACTTCATCTATCTCCAAACTTGGAAAATCTACAGTGGAGTATTCCTCTCCCATCCTAAAACCTACAGTATCAAAGTCATATTTTCCCTTTAGATAAGTCGACACCAAATGTTGTGCTGTATGATTTTTACCTATCTCATCCCTTCTATCCAATGAAATTTTATAGGAGTATTCTCCCACTTTCATCTCTCTATCTAAAAAGAGGTTGCCGTCTCTATCTACTTCTAAAACTTGTGCCTCCCCTACAGAGCCTAAGTCTCCAAGTTGTCCTCCTTTTCCCTCAGGATAAAACTCCATACCTTTTATATATTCTATATTGGTTAAAAATCTATTTTTTTGTTTGATACATCCTGTGATTTTTAATTTCATATTATCCTCCATTTTATTTTTTTCGTACTTCTATTATATCAGATAGTGTGTTTTTAGTAATTAAATCTTCTAATTTTTTTATTCATTAGCCATGCACCCTTTCAGGTGATCGTCTACTACTCCTACTGCCTGTAGATACGCATAGATGATTGTAGTTCCTATAAATTTAAATCCTCTTTTTTTCATGTCTTTACTTATTGCATCTGAAAGTTCCGTTTTAGCAGGAACATCCTCTAATTTTTCTACCCTATTTATTATCTGCTTCCCCTCTACAAAATTCCATAGATAGTTATAAAAACTGCCAAATTCATTTTGTACTTCCATAAACCTAATCGCATTATTTATAGATGCTCTTATCTTCAGTTTATTTCTTACTATCCCTTTATTATTCATCAACTCTTCAAATTTTTCTTCACCGTATCCAGTGATTATTCTATAATCAAAATCATCATAAGCTAATCTATAGTTTTCTCTTTTTTTCAATATAGTCAGCCAATTCAGCCCTGCCTGGGCAGATTCTAAGATTAAAAATTCAAACAATACTCTGTCATCATAGACAACTCCCCCCCACTCCTCATCATGATATTTTTCGTAGAGTTCATTTCCTATACACCAATCACATCTTTTCATTTACTCCCCCTGTGTACCAAGCTTAAAAAAAGTAGAGCCCCCACTTCCTTTTACATCTGACATTACAATATTAAATTTATAATTTCCTAGATAATAAAAAATTTGAATACGTTTCAAGAAGTTTTTTATTCATCGAACTTACTCCTTTAAATGTTGTTACTTAGGATTATATTTCTTTTCCCGAAAAAAATCTACCATGAAACATCAGTTAATAATTTGTCGACCTCCAACAAGGTGAAAACTACCGGGGATCGGCATTTTTTTATGAAAAAGAGGCTGTCTTAGAATAGATATTTTTATCTATTCTAAGACAGCCTCTTTTAAATTTATTATTCAGTAACTGTTTTTAACCTTCCCTTCTTAAACTCAAAAGGTCCTGGAAGTGGATAAATGGTTTTACCATAAGCAGTGTTTACTACTATCGCTGAAGCAAGATAAATTGCAACTATTCCTGCAAACAATAATCCCCATGCTGGTATAATTGCATAAGTCTTTGGTAAAATTCCTAAGTCCATTAGTGTAATGAATGGCAAAGATACATCTAATGCCAATATAACTATTGTCAGCAGTCGAGTGCCTTTAAAAAATGCCGGTGTCCAAAGAATTAAAGACAATGTCAACACCATCCATGCCCATCCATCGATACGTGCGTCAAATACTATGCCTTTATTAATCATGTTGAATTTCATTATCATTCCCATGCCACCAACAAGCATAAAAAATGCACTAAAAAATAAAAATGTATTCCCACCAGTATTATTGCCCTCTTTTAAATCCAAAAGTGCTACTACGAACTGAACTACAAATCCGCCTAAAAGTCAAGTTCCAAGCAATGGCATGGCATCATGCGTTACCTTACCACTTAAAATGGCAAAGAAGCAAAAACACGCAACTGCCAAAGCCACTAAGCCTGCCGGTGTTGGATTCGACCACTCTTTAATTTTATTCTCTTGATTCAATTTAATCCCCCCTATTAATTGTACATAATAATGAAATATATGTAACTTCATTACTCCTCTAGTAAACATTATATTAAATTTTAAACATTTAGGCAACTTTTAAAACATTTAATTCTATTTTAGAGTATTATGTTTGTATTTCATATACGATAAACGTGTTTAATTCTGCTTATCACCTGTTGCCATCAAACCCTCTGTGGTATTAAACAACGATTTAAAATTATTACTTGCTGCACTGATCCTCCTCTGCATAAACTGATTTTTTATAATTCTAGTATCATCTGATCCATAAAAAAAGGAAATCCATGAAAATATAGTAGATATAAAAAAAGAAAATACCACTATATCTTATCAAGGAGATCGCTTATGAAACTTCAAAATTTTAAAGATAAATATATATATTTATTTTTATTTTTATTTTTATTTTTTCTAATATTTTTATTCTTATTTTATAAGGGGCGGTGAGTCTTGTCAAGCACACCACCACATATTTTCAAGGAAAACTTCATTTGCAGTAAAATAATTTAATACTTTTCGCGGTCTATTTCTAATTCTTTCTACAGTTCTTTCTAACTCATCATCTGGTATTTCTGAAAA
>NZ_JBAHZY010000026.1:0-10179 GCF_037132775.1 Psychrilyobacter sp. | reverse complement strand
TCCCAAACTACCTGCTATCTTTTTAGTTATATTTTTATCCATTGCAACTGAACTTGGAGCTGCTTTAGACCCTGTATATTTTTTTCCTAAAAGATCAAGTAAGCCTTGAATCCTTCCATCCTCTCCACACCCACCATGTAGAGATAAAAATGCTATATCATATTCATTTTCAATAAATGGTGTGACTAGGTTTTCACTTGTTAAATCTACGCCATATGCATCGTAACCCTGTTTTATTAAGCTACTTAATACTGCACTTCCTGTTTTTAGTGATACTTCCCTCTCTGTTGATGTTCCACCCATAAAAACTGCAACTTTCATCTTTCTCCTCCTAATAATGATTATTTTTTCTTCTAGTTAAATTCCAGACATCTTTTTTACTTCTTCCTTTTTAAAGGTTTTTTTTACCCTACAATTTTTTTATATCTGCTTGCCTTTACAAATAGATCGGAAGGATTAACAGTTATTTCATGTTGTTGAATAACATATCCATGATCAAATAAAATATCCCTTACCATTGCACCGATAAGTTGTTTAAACCTGGTTAATTTCACATGATTTTCTAATGGAAAATTATTTATTAAGTCTTTTTGTAATGCAGTGACTGCAGGTTTTTTAAGATATGTAGCCGTTTCCATTTTGATTAAACTTTCTCTTGTTTCAAGGAAAACCCAAATATCTTGGGACAATTGACTATATTGCCCTACCAATAGATCGTTAAATTTCTTGTCTATATACATTGCTATCCCTCCTTGCTTTAAACCCCATTAGATTAAAAGGGTCTTGATTCTAAACCATCTTATATTTATAACATATTCTATTTTAGATATACTACAATTTAACTTCTTTCCTTCCTAGATTGTAAAATTAAATGCAACACTTCAAAAATAACAAAAGTGCTAGTATATCATGTCAAACGCACCACCTCGTAGATTTCATGATAGAAGTGAGAAATACTGAACCCGCGTCTATTATATTTTAGTAACATTTATACTCTGAAAATTTAACGATATGATACGAAAGTGTCAAAATAACTATTTGTGGAACTATCATTTCTAAGCAATTTTAGACTTTAATCATTATAGACCTCACATAAAACCGATTACAGTCTTAAAAGTCATAATGACACAACTAAAAATAATAAATAGATTCAGTTTATCTGCTTGCCTTTTTAAAATATTGAGATAAAACTTTATTTTTTACAACACTTGTGATACCACTTAATAGTAACAGATGGTCATACAAGAGCTTCATTGGTTAAGAAATCATTGAATTGTATTTAAAGTTAAATGGATTTCCAAGAAAACCTTATCTGTATTAAAATTTTACAAAGGTAACATATATGTTGAAAGTAACGGTTAAATAGTTTAATATGATAAAGGATTTGGATTTATTTTGGCAGAAGACGGGAACAATTACTTCACACATTTTTCACAAATCAATAAAGAAGGATTTAAAACTTTGCAAGAGGAGCGGAAGTAACTTTTTTCTTGAGCCTGACTAAGCTCTGACTAGGTTCTGACTTTTATTTGCCACCAATCTCGAGCAATCAAACCCAAAAATCTCTTGTCCTTTTAGGATATTAAATATGAAAATTCCACAATTAAGTAAAACTAATATTAAAATACATTTTAACTAATATTGTAAGGGTCGTGGTTCATCAGTGAAAACCATTCTTTCCCCCTACTATATTCAAAGAAACAAATGGAGTATTATTTTGATGAACATTGGCAATTGAATAGTGTGTTTATAGTGCTTTGTTTTTATATAAAAATACAGTATAATCTCAATTAAGAGATATGTATGAGGAGGATTAAAATTGGACAATAGTATAATGGATGTTTTAACCGAAAATAAAGATATAATAACTGAAAGTATGAAATATGGGCTTAATTTTTATAAGTCAATTAGAAAAAAATATTAAAAAATATTTAGAAAAAATAACTTTAGAATGTGGATACATAGCACCTCTAGCCTTAAAACGACAAGGTGGAAAAAAATTAGAGGATTTATATGAACCATTGACATTAGTATCTAATAGTAATTCTAAAGAAATAACTATTAGATATTTTGATTTTTCAATTTTTTTGGAGAGAAATAGAATTTTAATTGAAGATGATGCAGGTATGGGGAAAAGTACTTTAATAAAATTTTTAGTTTCAAGTTATATAAAAAGTAACAACTTTGAAAATTCAAACTATATACCTATTTTTTTAGAATTGAGGAATTTAAATGAAAATGGTTCTATTTTAGAATTGATAAATGAAAAAGTTTTAAATAACAGTACTAATAACGAATTACTTGAATTACTTTAAAATGAGAAATTGATAATATTTTTTGATGGATTTGATGAAATTCCTGAAAAGAATAAGAGTAGAATCGCAAGGGAAATAAAGGATACTTCTCATTCTCATTGTGATAATTATTATATAATAACTTCCAGACCAGAGAATATATTATCTACTTTTGCAAGTTATTTAAAATATAGAATAAGGCCACTAACTATTTTAGAGGCAAAGCGTTTATTAAAAAAATATATGATAAATGATAAAAAAATGTATGAAGAATTAATTTTAGAAATAGAAAAAAATCATGATGTATTGAAAGATTTTCTACAAACTCCATTACTAGCTTCTCTATTGTATGAAGCGTATTCATTTAAAAGAAATATTCCTGAAACGAAATTGGAATATTACAATCAAGTTTTTGAAGTTCTTTACCAAGCCCATGATTCTAATAGTAAAGAAGCATTTGTAAGAGAAATAGAGTTAAATAACTTAGAGTTTTGAGCAGTATTAGAAGAATTTTCTGTCCTAGATTTAAATAGCACAAAATTACAATTTACGTTATTAGAAATGACCGAACGGTTAGAAAAAGTTAAAAATCATTTGAATAAAAAATTTGATTCAATGAAACTTATAGAAAACCTAACAATACAAGTACCGTTATTTAAAAAAGTAGGTAATAATTATACATGGAGTCATAAATCTATGCAAGAATTTTTTATTGCTCAAAAAATATATAAATTAGGATGTACAAGAGAAAAAGTTATAAAGAAACTTATAACAGATGATGATAGCTCTAAGTATATTAATATATTAGAATTTTTATATGACTTAGATAATTTAACATTTGAAAATATTCTATTTGAAGAACTCATAAAAGAAATTGATAAAGTTTTTGACGATAATTCAGATTTGAATGAAGATGATCGAGAACTATTGTTTGAATATCCATCAGTATTTCTTTCATCACTAAAAACTAGTGAACTTTCACCTACTAATGGTGTTTTTAATCATTCAAAAATATCTGAAAGATTTAAACAAATTGAAAATTTTAAAAACGCAAATGGTCTTGGGAAAATGAATAACTCAGTTAATTATGGAGTTATAGAAAGACATTATAATTTAAACTTTTCTAAGCATAAATATCATTATATTTTAAAGATTTTATTCGATAGAAATATTAATATTTTTTACCCGATACCTGATCATTCTAATTATTTAGAAGCATTCAAAAAATTTGATTTAGAAGAATATTATTATTATTATTATAAAAACAATAGAAAAGACTTTGAGTTATTAAAAGAAATATTATATAACCATTTATTTTTTGAAAAATATCGATTAAACATATATAAATTTAAAAAAAGATATGAGGAATTAAAATTACAATTATATAAGAAGAATGATATCTTCAATTTTTAATTAAGAAAGTAGAAGAAATAAGAATTTGTTTTTATATTTAATGATTGTTTCTATTAAAACAATCAAATAATCTCGGACAAAAGACTAATGAAAGTTTCAATTTTCAAATTTAATTTTATTTTTTAGTGTGTTATACTTAATGAATATAATCGTGAAACAGATTTGTATGAATTTATGATCACGTGAAAGTTTAGAAGTTAAAATTAACAGTAAAATAAGAAACCATATAACATATAACATATAGGATTATATATATAATCATAATTAAAGGAGGGTATGATAAAAACCTATATATTTATCATACAAGACATATCTATGAAAACAAATAAAAATATATTATTAGGAATTACCGGAGGGATTGCAGCCTATAAATCTGCTAATATCTGTTCCCTTCTAAAGAAAAATGGATATGATGTAAAGGTGATCATGACCAAAAATGCTACTGAAATAATAACTCCCCTTACCTTAGAAACCTTGTCTAAAAACAGAGTGGCTGTCGATATGTGGGCAGAAAAATCAAACATAGATGTAGAACATATAGGCTTGGCTGACTGGGCTGACCTAGTTTTAATAGCACCTGCTACATACAATATCATTGGAAAAGTTGCAAATGGTATAGCTGACGATATGCTCTCTACCGTTATCTCTGCAACTTGTGCTCCTACTTATTTTGCTCTAGCTATGAATGTAAATATGTATAACAACCCCATCCTGAAAGATAATATCAAAAAATTAGAGAGATATGAATATAATTTTATCGACGCAGATTCAGGTCTCCTTGCCTGTGACTGGATAGCCAAGGGAAGACTAAAAAAAGAAACTGATATAGTCGATATTGTAAATAACTACTTTGAATCTTTAGAAATGGAGAAGTTTTTAGAGGGGAAAAATATCTTGATTACAGCTGGTCCTACTGAAGAAGCCATCGATCCTATCAGATATCTGAGTAACAGGTCTACAGGTAAGATGGGCTATGCCCTGGCAATTGCAAGTGCTAAATTAGGAGCTAACGTTACCTTAGTTAGTGGCCCTACTAATCTTGAAATTCCAAGTGGAATAGAATTTATACCTGTAAAGAGTGCTGTTGATATGTATGAGGCTGTCTTTACTAAATTTAAAAAAATGGATATTGCCATCGGCTGTGCTGCTGTGGCAGATTATAGAATAAAGGAATATTCAACCTCTAAAATCAAGAAAAAAGATGGAGATTTGGTCTTTGAATTGACTAGAAATCCTGATATATTGATGGAGATGGGTAGGAGAAAAAAAGAACAGATTCTCATTGGATTTGCGACTGAATCAGATAATCTCATTGAAAATGCCATGAAAAAATTAGATAAAAAAAATCTAAATCTGATAGTTGCTAATTCTACCAGTGCTTTTGGAAATGACAGCAACGAAGTATTCTTTATTGACAAGGAAAAAAATGTTTTAGAAATACCACAAATGAAAAAAAGTGACCTTGCATTTAAAATCTTAGAGGTATTAAAGTGCAATATGTCTTGGGAAAGATTAGTTGAAGTAAAATAAAAGATGAACCCTATAAAATATAGGGTTCATCTTTTTTACTCACTAATAATAAAAATTATATTGTAATCTTGTTTTCTTTCACTATTTTTCTGACTTTTTCTAAATCTTCTTTGGTGTCCACTCCTACAATTTTATAGGGTGTCTCCAAAACTTTTATCCTATAACCATTTTCTAAAACTCTAAGTTGTTCCAGTGATTCCGATATCTCTAGAGGTGTCGGAGCCATCTGTGAGTATTTGATAACAAAATCTCTCCTATAACCATATATTCCTATATGCTTAAAATAGTTTTTCATATCCAACTCTCGCGGGTATGGAATAGGCGACCGAGAAAAATAAATTGCATAGTCATCTTTAGTTGTAACTACCTTTACATTGTTTGGATTCTCAACCTCTTCTATCCCATCCATCCTATGTTTTAAGGTAGCCATGCTTAAATCAGGATCTTTTAAAAATGGAGCAATCAGAGCATTGATCATCTCTTTTTCTATAAGGGGTTCATCTCCCTGTACATTTATAATAACATCAAAATCACTATAAAGTTCTGCAACTTCAGCTATTCTAGAAGTTCCGTTGGGATGATCTTTAGAGGTCATAACAACTTCTCCTCCAAAGGATCTTACTTTATCATATACAAGTTGATCGTCAGTTGCTACAACAACCATGTCCAGATCAGATAATAGGGTACGCTTATATACCCATTCAATCATCGAATGACCGCCTATGTCGGCTAAAGGTTTTCCCTCTAACCTCGTTGAAGCATATCGTGCTGGAATAACTCCCAAAAATTTCATATTTTCCTCCATTTATAGTTTTTTATTAATTATACAATATAATTGTTAAAAAAAAAAGGAAACTGATCTTATTTAGAGTATACTCATTAGCAACCTTTTAGTTTTAGGAAGTAAATAACTATTGCTTTATTATAGTTAAATCATTATAATAGAGTGAATAGAAACATTTAAGTTCAATATATATTGTTTTAGAATAACGGGATGGTGGAAAAATGAATAAAAATATGTCTCAGGATATAGCTTTTTTTAATCTATTAAGGGGATTAATTGCACCAACATTAAGAAATGAAACATTGGATTATAATATATTTATCAGTGATCTTGCCAATAAGATGGATATGGATATTAAAATAATTTCTAAATTTTTAAGAAAATTAAAAGACGATGGCTTACTTGATATTTTAAATGGAGTCGATGGGAATGTTAGCCTTCACTTTGAAAAAACACATGATAAACTCTTAGAGATTGTCTCTATTGATGCAATTGAAGAAAAAATTTCTAACATGAGTGATTTCATTGAGAAAAAATCATCATATTTTAACATCCATAATTCAAAAGACTATATTTCAAGGTATGCTCTTGAAATCAAAAATTTAATGGATGAGAAAGGTCAAAATGTTGATCTAAGCGATATTATTTCTAGGGGTATCCAAGATATATTAAGTGAAGATAAAAATAGAACTTCACTTAATAAAACTATATTTGAAATTGCTAAAGAAGCTGACGACGATGACCTAAAAAAATTAGAAGAGATTATCTATTATAAATTAAATTTACCAGTTGAAGAAAATCTGTTTTATGTGACTTTATTTCTGACAGTGGTATCTTACAAAATTCAATATTTATAAGGTTCTAAGAGAGCGACTCAAGTACAAAATCTACTTATGAGTCGCTTTTTTTATATTATTTTATGAAACTTCTTCTTTCTTTTTTCAAAAGTAGTCACATATTCAAACCCTGCATTCCTTAAATACTCCATAGCTTTTTCATAGTTACTAAGTACCCTTTCGGCTATGTGGGCATCACTTCCTACAGTGATTATTGTTCCTCCCATCTCCCTATAAAATTTAATTATATCCAAGGCAGGATTTATACTAGATGAATCATAAAAAAGTCCACCAGTATTTATCTCTATCCCCTTTCCCTCTTGTATTATGTGGGTAAAAAGTTCCCTCAACACCTCTTTAGATTCTCCTAGCTCATGGGTTTGCGCCTCTAAAAAGTATCTTCTTATTAAGTCAATATGTCCTACTACATCGTAATTGTTAAAATGTTTAAAGACATCTAACATCTCACGAAAATATTTAGCAAAAAGATCATCTAAATTTTTCACTTTAGGATCCATCCCGTATAAGCCGACTCCTTCTAAACAATGAGCAGATGCCAAAATAAAATCAAATTCATGTTCTTTTGTATACTGGGTTATCTCCTGTATATTCTTTTCCTCTGCCTGTATCCCTATCTCAACACCCATATAAAGCTCTATCTTCTTCCCATAGATAGATTTTATCCTTTCAAATTCTCTTTTATATCCCTCATAATCTAAATTAAATTTAATATCTTCATCGGGATAATTAAACTCCTTATGTTCTGTAAAACATAGCTTTTTCCCGTCTTTTCTTATGACTTCCTCTACAATCTTACTCATTTTTCCCGATGAATCATCAGAAAATTCTGAATGAATATGGTAATCAAACACGGTATTCCCTCCCATTTTTTAATATATATGTTATTATTTTTAATAACATAATAACATATATTCTTATAAAAAATAAAATAAAATAATCTTAAAAAAAAGATAACACAATCAAATGATATCTGGTAAGATTATCCCAAATAAAAAAGAGAAGAAAATAACCGTAGGAGGAATCGTTATGTTAATCAGAAAAAGTAGATGATAAGAAGCTTCATGGAGAATTAAAGAAGCTTGAAAATAATACCCCTATGGGTTGAATAAGGGATTAGAAAAAGGAAACTAGAGGTTCGAACAGAATAAATATCTGTATAGGATAAAATAAATTAAAAAAGGATGAATTTGTATGAAAAAAATAATATTAATATATATGATTATAAGTTTATGGAGCTATGGGTATTATTATCCATATACAGATCCATATTTAGCAACAGTCTTAGCTACACCCACTAAAGATATGGCAGCATTTAAAAATACAAATTTTAAAGAGATAAAGCTAGACTTAAATCGTGGTAGTGCTCCACCTAATCTATGGTATTTAGATGGATTTCGATTTGGATTGATGGCTCAAGATCATGAAGCTCCCCTGACATTTTTGTTGGCTGGAACAGGATCTAAATACAATTCCTATAAGATGCTTACTATGAGTAGAATATTGTATCAAAATGGCTTTAGTGTTATTATGCTTCCCACGAGCTTTGATTATAATTTTATAATTTCGGCTTCTAAAACTCATGCTCCTGGATTTTTGAAAAGGGACAGCAACGAGATATATGATATCATGGCGTTAGCTCTGAATAAAGTAAAGGATAAGATTCAGTATAAGGAAACTTATGTTACTGGGTACAGCCTTGGAGGAACAGTAGCCCTAGTCTTAGGAGAGATAGACAGCCGAAAAAAACATTTTAACTTTAAGAGGATCGTTGCTGTCAATCCCACTGTAAACTTATATGAATCTGCAAAAATTTTAGATGATCTACTGGATGATAATCTCAAAAATGAGGAAGAATTAGATCAATTACTGCAAAAGATAATTTTAGGTCTAATGCAGTATAGTCAGAAGAGTGGAAAGATGAAGATAGATGAGGCTGCAATTTATTCATTGTTTAAACAATTAAATATGGGCAAGGAGGATTTAAAGATCCTTATTGGTATTGCATTTAGGTTTATATCCATAGATGTCAACTATATCAGTGACATCATGACTAAAAGTGGAGTATATACAGACCCTAATAAAAAAATAACCAAATTTCAAAGTATGAGTGAATATTATAGTGCTATTAATTACAGTAACTTTCAAAATTATATAGAGAGAATTGGATTTAAAACATATAAAAAATTGGATAAGACCCTAACCATGGAGAAGATGATAGAGAATAGTAGTTTAAAATCTGTAGAGAACTATCTCAAAGATGCTAAAAATATTGCAGTCATTACCAATGAAGATGAATTGATACTGACACCGGATAATCTGAAATTTTTAAAAGAAACAATGGCAGGCAAAATAAAAATTTATCCATATGGGGGACATTGTGGAAATATGTTCTATAAGGATAATATAGTTTCTATGGTCCATTACCTTAAAAGAGGTGAGTTAAAATGAATAAAATACTCATTTTAATAACTTTGATTTTTATGGGTTGTAGCAACGTCAGGGTGCAGGAAGAAGTTTCTTCTGATGAAGCAGAAAAAATATTCATAGTAAAGGGTCTTAAGCTTCATTTAAATGATGGAGAATCTCACATTATGGATGCATACGATCCATTTGAACCATTAAACAGAAGGATATACTACTTCAACTATCAATTTGATTATTGGGTAGCTTTACCTATATCCAATTCATATAAATTTTTCCTGCCACAAACTATCAGAACTGGAGTCAGAAATTTTTTTAGTAACTTATATGAACCTATCAGTACAATAAACGGAGTATTAATTTTAGATTATAAAACTGTATTTACAGGCATAAGCAGGTTTTTTATAAATACTACAGTCGGAGTTGCAGGTTTATTTGATGTGGCAACACATCTAAAGATACCTAAACACGAGATCACCTTAAATGATACCTTGGCGGTATATGGGGTAAAGGATGGTCCATACCTAATCCTTCCATTTTTAGGGCCAAGTGACCTAAGAAATGCAGGCTCTTTGTTGACCACATTTATTTTAAGGGTAC
This sequence comes from Psychrilyobacter sp., assembly GCF_037132775.1. Lineage (GTDB taxonomy): Bacteria > Fusobacteriota > Fusobacteriia > Fusobacteriales > Fusobacteriaceae > Psychrilyobacter. Next base: position 280 of record NZ_JBAHZY010000026.1, on the reverse strand, counting down.
CTTTGGACCCTGTCAATGTCTATACCGGTTCTTTTTGGGAAGACTTAGCCATCAAAGGGGTGCAGGCAGTAGATATTAGAAGTGAAATTGATTTTCAATACTACAGTCTGGGAACTCCATTTGAATATGAATATGTCAGGCTCCTCTATTTGAGATCTATGGAGATCAGAAAAGCAAACATTGAAAAAAATTAATTTAAATTGACACCGACCTATAGGTAGGTTATAATGGCTAAGATATTTAGGAGGATAAGAATGAATAATACAAAAAGTGAAATAAT
>NZ_JBAHZY010000140.1:0-124658 GCF_037132775.1 Psychrilyobacter sp. | reverse complement strand
TAAAAAGATAACCAGTGCCATAATTGATAGGATAGTTCACCATGGACATCTTATTATGTTCAATGGAAGCAACTGGAGAGTAGAAAATTCATTATCGTTATTGAAGTGATCAGTGGTGACTTTTTAAATTGCAACACCGCTGACATTTAATGTTGCAAAACACATGATTATAAGGTATAATGTATTATTACAATTAAATATTGATAGAGGTTGCATTTAATATTAGTAGTTTAGTGGAGACGGTTGGTCTGTGAAACTAGATGAGAGGATTTTTTGCCGAAGGGTATTTTTTAACAGAAAAATACTACTGGGGGTATAATGAATAATTATATCACTGTCATTGAATTTTTCAATGGAGCGCTATCTGAAGGTATTTTATTCAGATAAGTTTCCAATAACTTAAAAGGTAAAAGCCGACAGATAAAAATCTGTCGGCTTTTTTGTTTTAAATTTTTATTAAGTTTAGGAGGGATGATTATGAGGTTTGAAAAATATCATGGACTGGGAAATGATTTTATCATTGTAGGTAAAGGAGAGATAGGGGCAGATTTGAAATATTCTGAACTGGCTAAAAAGATTTGCGACAGGAAGATTGGTATTGGTGCTGATGGATTAATTGTTGTTTCTAAAGATGAAAACAATAATAATGAAATGATCTTTTATAATGCTGATGGAAGTTTTGATACTATGTGTGGAAATGGATTTAGATGTTTTTGTCTTTATTTAAAAAATCATAATTTAATAACTAAAGATGATTTAGTAGTTAGAACAGGGGCAGGACTTTTAAAAGCAAAAATTATAAACTGTGACCCCTTTATGGTAAAGGTTAATATGGGGAGAGAAAACTATCATCATGAGTCCATTAAATTTAATTTTCAAAGGGAGTTATTCAATGAAAAGATAAAGGTTGAGGACAAAGAATTTTATATCAGTTCTTTATTTATGGGAACTACTCATACTGTGATTTTTGTAGAGGATATTTCCAATGAATTTGTAGATAAATACGGTCCCATTATAAATGATTTAGATTTTTTTCCAATAGATACCAGTGTTAATTTTTGTAAGATAGAGGAAGGTAAATTAAGGATAAAAACATGGGAAAGGGGAGTCGGACGGACATTGGCGTGTGGAACAGGAAGTTGTGCAGCAGCAATTGTAGCTGAAAGATTGAATCTTATGGGAAATAATGTGGTGGTTCAGCATTTATTGGGAGAGTTGGAGATTGAATTGGGAGAAGATGTATATATGATAGGAACTGGAGTTAAGATAGCTTCTGGTGATTTTGAAAATTAAGAATAAAAAAAGTTTAGATTAATAAAAAATAGTAATTTACCCTATTAGAGGTAAATTACTATTTTTTCATATAAGTTCAACTCGATACAGATAAAAATATATCTATATTATAATAGATATAGAAAATTGATAAAATTCCGTTAAAATCTGGATTTTAAAATCAGCTATAATACTGGAGAAAAATCACTAATAGGTTATGGAAAACTATTACAGGTTACACCCTTTGTAAAGGGAGATAGATTTGGTTTTATTCCTAATGAAGAGTATGAACAGATCTGTGATATCTTGGATAAAAAATTATTGATAAAAATTAGATCTGTTTTTTGATAAAATTTCAAAGAGTTTATCTCTGGCGGCGCGGCGCTAGATATAAATCTTCAAAGATATTTTGGTTATTTAGGACTACCTGTGGCGCAGGGATCGGGTTGTCGAAAGTGGGACCAGTTGTCAGTGTGGATAGCTTAGAGGACTTTGCTATTTATTGGAATGGGTGAAGGATCAACCATTTGGTGATTGCACACTTTCAGAGGGATTAGAAATAGAGGGAAAGGTCTCAAGGGGGAGCTACTTTTAAAGGATAGCTGCGTCATGAAAGAATATTGGGATCATAAGGGTGAAACTTACACAGGAACCATGAAAATACGAAGACATATGGTGAATAGAAGTGAAAATGAAAAATTCCATAAATTTTTAGAGGAAGTGGGCGAAAAGAAAAAACTATAAAAAAAGGAAAACAAAACTAAATATGTAATATTTAAATATCAAGAATAAATCTATTGAGGTGTTTTTATGAAAAAAGAGTTTTTAGAAATATTGATGAAAAAAGACTATTTCCCGTGTAAATTAGATAAAAAAGATGGCGAACTTCTAAAAAAAATATTTAAAAAAGATATAAAATTTGAAATGGAGTCTCTAAATAGAAAAAAAGTTAACGATTTGGAATTTAGGTATACTTATGAGGAGGAGGGAATAAAATATATCCTTTTAGAGGAGTATACTTTCAAAGAGGGAGAAACATTTTTATCTTTGGAAAATTCCATAGGGGTCGATTATTATTTTAACAAAATATAGCCTTATCCTGCTGATGCTTCTATATTGTGGGATATGTTTTGCTAGCGACCCTCGACCTTATCTAGAGGGCAGAATAATAAAAAATGAAGAAGATAATTCCACTCTGGCTAGGATAGAGAGAAAGGTAGGGATACCGACAGAGTTTTACAGGAGACTGGAGGTTGAAACCGGGGAAGAGCCTTATATAAGTATAGGAATCAATACAAAGATAACCCCTTATTATGCAAAAATAAGATATTTATTAGATCCGGGAAATGAATATTCACTCTATTATTTATTTTCAGGAGGAGTTAATTTAGCTGAAGGAGAGGAAATAAATTTTGATAAATTTTTGGATAATCTTGAACAGAGTATAAATTATGGGATAGGTATTGGTATTACTATTAAAAATGTTGAGTTTGAGATATTGTATGGAAAATATAATTACCAAATTCTTGGAGCGCCTCAGGAAGAGGAAGAAAATTTATATAGTTCCGCAAAACTAACATTTAACTGTAAATATAGATTTTGAGCATCTAGGTTTCTTTTTTTATAGACTTTTTATTGATGCTATTATTGGGGTGCTTACCAAAACTGAAAAAGGCAAAGAGAAATCAAAATTAATGATGGGAATAGGTTTGATATTCTTTGGAATGGAGCTTATGAAAAATGGCTTTGAGCCCCTTAGAGCTATGCTGAGAGAAATGTAAAAGTGTATTCTAGATTAAAAGAAAATGATTTGGTTATCAATAAACATAAAAAAATCTGCTAAAATTACTAATTATTATAGGGAAGCAAGAAGAGGTCATTTAGACAGAATGGGCAGGGATCAGAAACAAAAACCTATGTTGAGTACGGGACATATGGATATATTAAATCACTATAGACGGTTAAGCGATCATATGTAAACGGTGGTAGAGATAATGAATATATAAATAAAAAAGAGATTTCTAAATTTATGGAGATCTCATTTTTAATATTATTCAGAATTCGAAATTCGGAAAATAAAAAAACGGAAAGCAAACACTTTCGAAATAAAATTAGTTTTATTTCGATTAATATGTTATACTACGATGTTAATTTAAATAAAAGGTGGACTCAAATTGTGTTGATTTTAGATCGAATGAATACCCACGTATGGAATAAATTGTTTGTGAAAACATTATATATAGCATAAAATTTGATCCTGCCTTAATAAAACATAAGGATGTGAAAAATGGAAAAAATGGTAGAATTTAAAAAATTAGGATTGTCAGACAAAACATTAGTAGCTTTAGAAAAAAAAGGATTTGAGAAACCAAGTCCAATACAAGCACTTACTATCCCAGCTCTTCTTAATGGAGATAAAGATATTATAGGTCAAGCACAAACAGGAACTGGTAAAACTGCAGCTTTCTCATTACCTATTTTAGAAAAAATGGATGAGAACAAAAAAGGTGTGAAGGCAATAGTATTAACTCCTACAAGAGAGTTAGCTATACAAGTAGCAGAAGAGATCAACTCTTTAAAAGGTGAAAGAAGATTAACTGTACTTCCAGTATATGGTGGTCAAGCAATGGATCAGCAAATCAGAGCTCTTAGAAGAGGAGTAGATATCGTAGTTGGAACTCCAGGAAGAGTACAAGACCATATCAGAAGAAAAACTTTAGTAATAGATAACTTAGACTTCTTTATCTTAGATGAAGCAGATGAAATGTTAAACATGGGATTCGTAGAAGATATCGAGACTATATTAGCATCAACTAATGCTGATAAGAAAATGTTATTTTTCTCAGCGACTATGCCTAATGAAATTTTAAAAGTAGCTAAGAAATATATGGGTGACTTTGATGTGATGAGAGTTAAAACTACAGAGCTTACAACTAACCTTACTGAGCAAATTTATTTTGAAGTAAGAGATGGAGATAAATTTGAAGCTCTTTGTAGAGTAGCAGATGTAGAAACAGATTTCTATGCAATTGTATTCTGTAGAACTAAAAATGATGTAGATGGTGTAGTAAGCAAACTTATTGAAAGAGGATATGAAGCTGAAGGAATCCATGGAGATATATCACAGGCTCAAAGAGAAAGAACTCTTAGAAAATTTAAAACAAAAAATATAAGTATTTTAGTAGCTACAGACGTAGCAGCAAGAGGAATAGATGTAAATGACCTTACTCATGTAATCAACTACTCTATACCACAAGAACCTGAGGCATATGTACATAGAATCGGTAGAACTGGTAGAGCAGGTAAAAAAGGTGTGGCTATAACTTTCGTAACTCCTAGAGAAATGGGTAAATTAAGCAGAATCAAAAGAGTAGCTAATGCAGAGATCAAAAAATCAACTATCCCTGAAATAGAAGAAGTTTTAAAAGCTAAAAAAGAAAGTTTATATGCTTGTATAGGAGAGATAATTGTAGAAAAGGATTTCTCAGTATACTCTGAAATGGCAACTGAATTAACTGTAGAAGGTAATCCTCTAGATGTAATTGCAGCATTATTAAGACATGTATATGATGATGAATTTGATAAGGAAACTTATAGAAAAATCAGAAACAATATGGGATCAAATGACAGAAGAGATAGAAATGATAGAGGAGATAGAAACGATAGAGGAGATAGAAGAGATAGAGGAGATAGAGGAGATAGAGGAGATAGAGCCGGAAGACAAACTTTAGATAACCAAACTAGATTATTTATCGGAATGGGTAAAAAAGATAATTTGGATGCTAAAAAATTATTAGAGATTGTTAATAAGGAAGCTAAAGTTCCAGGAAGAAAAATCAAAGATATCAAAATTATGAATGAATTTTCATTTATGACAGTTCCGTTTTCTGAAGCAGAGGATATTATCCATGCATTAAACGCTACTAGAAAAGGTGGAAGACCATTAGTAGAAAAAGCTAAGAACTAATATTTTTTTAAGGGAAGGGATTTGTACCTTCCCTTTTTTAATGTTTTATTTTCTAAGGATATAGTATATAATATAAGGAGTATCATTTATAAAATTAAGAGGGAGTTGAGAAAAATAAAAAGGATAAAAATATTTATATTTAGTATAGTGACAATACTTTTTTTGGGAATGAGTACATATTATTATGAAATTCATATGAAAAAAATAGATATAAAAAAAAATGTTGAATTTAAAAGAAGAGAAAGTGTAGGAGAGCTTTTAGATAAAGTAGGAATAGAACAAAATATTTTTTTAAAGATATATTTTAAAGTATCTGGGATATCTAGTGAAATAAAGGCTGGGTATTATAAGTTAGAAAGTGAATATACAATATCAGAGTTTTTTAAAATCTTAAAAGAAGGACGTTCTGAGATGATCAGAGTGACTATTCCAGAAGGGTTTACAGTGGACCAAATAAAAAAACTCCTAATATCTAAGAGAATGATCACAGGATCAGAATTCCAAAATGTTTTAAAGGGTAGTAAATTTCCATATCCTACTCCTAACAATAATTTTGAAGGTTATTTTTTTCCTGAAACATATTATTTTGCCATAGGATCAGAGTCTAAGGTAATAATAGATACCATGTTAGGAGAGTTTTTAAAGAAGTTTCCAGTAGAATATTATGGTAAGACAGAAAAAGATAAGCAAAAATTTTATAAAAAATTAATCTTAGCCTCAATTATAGAGAGGGAAGCTGTATTGGATACAGAAAAGCCTTTCATTGCGTCGGTATTTTATAACCGGCTAAAGAAAGGGATGAGATTAGAATCTGATGCTACGATAAATTATATATTTGGATACGAAAAAAAAAGGATCTACTATAAGGATCTGAAGATAGAATCTCCATATAATACATATCGAAATTATGGCCTGCCCCCGGCACCCATCGGGAATCCAGGAAGTTTGGCTATAGAAGCCAGTTTAAACCCGGCAAGAACAGATTATTATTTTTTTGTAGCAACCTATGATGGAACAAACAGTCATCATTTTACAAAGACATATAAAGAACATCTGAACTACCAGAACCAAAATAAGAATAAACCAAAATAAAAAAGAGGTAAATAAATATGGAAAATATAACACTTTTAGGAATAAACAGTAAGTTTGTACATACAAATTTAGCTATCAGATATATAAAAAAAATGATAGAACAGGTGGAAGAATATAGTCTTACCATGGTGGAAAGCAGCATCAATAATCAACTGCCAAATATTATCAGGGAAGTAATAGAATCAAAGCCGGAGATATTGCTCGTATCTACATATATTTGGAATAAAGAATTTGTATTTAAAATAATAGTGGAGTTAAAGAAGATAAATCCTAATCTGAAGATATACCTAGGCGGACCAGAAGTATCGTATAACGCTACAGAGATAATGGAAACTTATAGTGAGGTAGATGGAATAATAGAAGGAGAAGGAGAAAAAATAATAACTAACCTCTTACAAAGAGAAGAAAAAGATGTTTTGGGGCTTTATTATAGAGATGAAAAAAATAAAGATGAGATAAAGTTTAACGGACATGAAGCACCTATAGAAAATTTAGATATAATACCATTTCCTTATGAAAATTTGGAATTAATGGAGAATAAAGGCAAGATATTTTACTATGAATCCACTAGAGGTTGTCCATTCAGGTGTTCATACTGTATGTCTTCTATAGAAAAAAGTGTGAGAAGTTTCAGCCTGCCCAGGGTAAAAAAAGATCTTATGACATTTTTAGATGCAGGAGTGAACTTAGTAAAATTTGTAGATAGAACTTTTAATTTAAAGAAAGATCACTATATGGGAATATGGGAATTTTTAATAGAGAATTATAGACCAAATACTACGTTTCATTTTGAGATAAGTGCAGATTTATTTGATGATGAGGTAATAAGTTTTTTAACTACAGTACCGAAAGGTCTATTTCAATTTGAGATAGGGGTGCAGACGATCAATAACCGTACTATGAAGTTGATTAGACGTAAGAATAATTTAGAAAAGTTATCGAAAAATGTACTGGCTATAAAGGATAATATCCATCTGCATCTTGACCTTATAGCAGGCTTGCCCAAGGAAGATTTTGAGACCTTTAAGAGTTCATTTAACTATGTTTATGGTCTAAAACCTGAGATGATTCAATTGGGATTTTTGAAGATTTTGAGGGGTACGGAGATATCTGAACAAATCAGGGAATTTGACTATAAATATATGGAATTTCCACCCTATGAAGTTGTATCTAACGATGATATTGCCTATGAAGAACTCTTAAAATTGAAGGATATAGAGGAAGTTTTAGATTTTTATTATAATTCAGGGGACTTTATAAAGAGTGTGGATTATCTGATAAATAATTTTTATAGTTCACCATTTGAATTCTATTTGGATATATCTGATTTCTATGAGAATAAGGGGCACTTTAAGGTATCCCATAAAAAATTAGCTATCTTTAACTTTTTGGTAGATTTTTATAACGAGAAGAAGTTTGGAGAAGATGACAGAGAGGGAAAAATAAGGTTTATAGAATATATAAAATTTGATTATGTTAACCTAGGAAAACCAGGGAAATACCCAGAGTGGTTTAAATCTTCTAAAGATAGAGGCCTTTACCATGAACTGGTGGAAAAACTGGTGGAGGAATTAAAATTTAAAAATAACAGACAGGGATTTAAAAATACAGAGATGGAGGAGTTTGATATAGACATCTTCACAGGTGAAAGAAAAAAAACAAGATTATTATTTATATATGAAGGAAAAGAAACTAAAATACAGGAGTGTTAGGATGAAATTACTTTATATATTTTTATTTGTTGGTCTGACAATTTATGGTGAAGAGTATATACAGGATGATCTAATAGTAGGAATTAATCGTTTTAAAAGGAAAAAAATATATATAAGTTCAGAGAACGGAAGTGCTATTATAGAGATAAAATCAGGTGAATATTATACCCATGAATTAGAACCTGGAAAGATTGAGACTATATCAAACGTTGGGGACAAGATAAAATTTAAAGATAAAGAATCTCCTAAGATCTATCTACACAAAGGAACACCTGAAACAATTATAAAGATCAGTCTGGATGGCAAAAATTTTAGTAGATATAGAGGAGACTTTGAATTTATTCCCTACAAAAACAGTGTATTACCGTTAAATAGTGTCCAATCAGAGGATTATATATATTCTGTAGTTCCATCGGAGATAGGACATTATTTTCCCGAGGAAGCTATAAAAGCTCAGAGTTTAGCTGCTAGATCGTATCTATATTATGGATTAAAATATTCGAGATATGATAAATTTGACCTATTTGATAATGTGAATTCTCAGATGTATCTTGGAATGGACAGGGAAAACAAGAAGATAAATTTATCTATTGATACTACTCGTGGGAAGATGGTATTATATAGTGGTGAACCAATAAATGCTCTTTACTATTCTACTAGTGGGGGGATAACAGCTAATAATGAAGATGTCTGGGGAGGGAATTCCATCCCATATCTCCGATCGATCAATGACAGAGGAAATGAAACTAAGTCACCTAGATTAAAGTGGGAAGTGAAAATTTCTAAAAATGAAATTTCTAAAAAATTTGGATTCAGAGTAGAGGGGATCAAAGTTGTGGAGGTTAAAAGTAATAGAGTTAGTAGAGTTAAGGTATACGGAGGTAGAAACAAAACTATAACAGGGGACAAATTTAGGAGTATAGTTGGCTATGGGAAGGTATATAGTACGCAATTTAGGGTGAAATCTAGCGGAAACTACTTTGTGTTCTATGGAAAGGGATCAGGACATGGAGTTGGGATGAGTCAATATGGTGCTTATGGTCTGTCTAAAAAAGGAAAAACCTATGAGGAAATACTCAAACACTATTATAAGGGTATAGAGATAAAAGAGTATAAAAGGCAAAATTAATTGACTCAAAAAAGGAAGTGTGTTGTGGATTTAAAAAAAATTGAAAGGTTAAATAAAGAGAAGAAACTAATAGAATACGGAGATAAGATAATTATAGCTATGTCCGGGGGACCAGATTCAGTGTTTTTATACAATCTCCTAAAAAAAATAAAAGATGAGATGGATCTTAAGGTATATTTTGCCCATATAAATCATGGTCTAAGAGGAAAAGATAGCGATGGGGATGAAAAATTTGTTATAGAATTAGGAGAATCAGAGAAGGTACCAACCTATACAAAAAAAGTTGATATCAAAGAGTACGCTAAACTTCATGGTTTATCTGAAGAAGAAGCCGGGAGGGAAGTAAGGTATGGTTTTTTTAGGGAGCTAAAGGATAGATTAGGAGCCACAAAGGTAGCTCTAGCTCACAATGAAGATGATTTGGTAGAGACTTTTATGTTTCGTCTTATCCGTGGGACATCTTTTAAGGGTTTAGAGGGAATTCCAGTAATGAGGGAATTTTTTATACGACCTGTTTTAAATTATAGAAAAGAGGATATCTTAAAACATTTAGATGAAAATAAAATATGCTATTGCATCGATAAGACAAATTTCGAAAACATTTATACTAGAAATAAGATTAGGTTAGATTTAATTCCATCTATAGAAAAAGAATATAATGTTAATTTTAAAGAAAAAATAATAAATTTAATTTCAGATATAGGGGAATTTAATGGTATTATTAATAGTAGCTTGAAAAAATACACAAAAAATGATATTTTAGATGTAAGGGAATTAAAAAAAGAGGAAAATTTTATTCAACGGACCATTATTTCGGAATACCTGCAAAAATTTGATATATCTGTAAATAGAAATAAAATACTTGAAGTACAAAAGCTTATCTATGCTGATGGTAGCAAGGAAATATATGGGAATTATAGATACCGTATCAAAAAAAAATATGATATTTTAGAGATAGTAGAAGTGGGAAAAATAAAACTTAATAATCAATTAATTGAAAAATTAAATGTTCCTGGAAGTGTTCTTTGGAATAACTATAAGATCAGCGCTCAACTGATTAATGAGGATGAAAAATTCAAAGAAGGAAAAAATGAATTTTATTGTAAACTAAGAAAGGATGATATTTTAACAGTCCGTTCAAGAAAAAATGGGGATAAATTTTACCCTGTTGGTATGAGTGGAAGAAAGAAATTAAAAGATTTATTTATCAACTCCAAGGTTCCAAAGGAGGAGAGGGATTTTATTCCAATTATTACTAATTTGGATGAAATTCTATGGGTAGGAGGGATTAGGGGAGACAGGCGTTTTGAAGATTTAAAAAAGAATACTGCAAAACTGAAAATTGAAAAAATTGAGGGGGTAGACTTCGGTGGAAAATAACAACAACAATGATTTAAAAAAAGAAAAGAAAGATGATTTAAAAGATGAAAAAAAGAAGGAAAATGTAGGGGAGAAGGACACGGAGTACAATGAATTAGAGGAAAGAAAGAGTGAGCTTAAAGAAAGATTGAAATATGGCATGAGAAAAAAGAAAAAAAAGAAAGCTAATAATGAAAATGGTAGGAAGGGCTCTAAAAAAGATCCTAAAAAGAAATTTAGCTTTAAGACAGTGATAATGCTGTTATTCGTTGTCACAATAATTATGTCACTACCATCAATGATGAATAGTGCTAAAACGAAAGATCAAAAAATAATTAGCTATACAGAATTTTTAAAAAAAGCTAACAATGGAGAATTTAAGGTAGTTCAAGAAAAAGAAGGTTATGTAATCGGGAAAAAACGATTGGAAGATACAGAAGCTTTTAGAGCTAGAATGATATCAAATAGAGTTTCCCAAGATTCTAACTTGATGAAAGCTTTTACTCAGACAAGTGTTGAGATAAAATCTGAAGATCCAGCTAAGACACCACTTATCGTTCAAATACTTATTTCATGGTTCCCAATGTTACTACTTGTTGGAATATGGATATTCATGATGAATAAGATGAAAGGTGGAGGGAATAGCGGTCCTAATGTCTTTAATATGGGGAAATCAAAAGCCAAAGATAATGGAGAAAAAATCTCCAATGTTAAATTTGATGACGTAGCAGGTATTGAGGAAGCTAAACAGGAATTGATAGAGATTGTAGATTTCTTGAAAGAACCTGAAAAATACAAAAAAATAGGAGCTAGTATACCTAAAGGTGTCCTATTATTAGGAGCACCAGGAACTGGTAAAACTCTATTAGCAAGAGCAGTAGCAGGAGAGGCATCAGTGCCATTCTTCACTATATCTGGTTCTGAATTTGTAGAGATGTTTGTAGGAGTAGGAGCATCTAGAGTAAGAGATCTATTTAGTAAAGCTAGAAAGGCAGCACCTTGTATCGTATTTATAGATGAGATAGATGCAGTGGGTAGAAAGAGGGGATCTGGTCAAGGCGGAGGAAACGATGAGAGGGAACAAACTTTAAACCAACTTCTAGTAGAGATGGATGGATTTAGTAGTGAAGAAACTATAATAGTAATCGCTGCAACCAACAGACCGGAGATCCTAGATAAAGCTCTTACGAGACCGGGAAGATTCGACAGACAAGTTGTAGTAGATAAACCTGATATCAAGGGAAGAGAAGCTATATTACATGTACATATTAAAGGGAAAAAATTAGGAAAGGATGTAGATCTACATACACTAGCTAAAAAGACTCCTGGATTTGTAGGAGCAGACCTTGCGAACTTATTAAATGAAGCGGCTATATTAGCGGCTAGACAGCATAGAGATATTATTCTGATGGAAGATTTAGAGGAAGCATCTGAAAAAGTATCTATTGGTCCTGCTAGAAAATCAAGGGTGACAGTGGAAAAGGAAAAACGTATAATTGCATATCATGAAGTGGGACATGCAATGATTCAAACTTTCTATAAAGACACATTAGATCCTGTTCACAAAGTAACCATAGTACCACGTGGAATGGCAGCTCTTGGTTATACCATGAGTTTACCAACAGAAGATAGATATCTAAGAAGTAAAAAAGAATATCTGGCTGATATCAGAGGACTGTTAGGTGGAAGAGCATCTGAAGAAGTAGTCTTTGGAGATATTACGACTGGAGCTAGTAATGATATTGAAAGAGCTACAGCGATTGTCCATGCTATGATAACTAAATTAGGGATGTCTGATAGATTTGGACCAGTATTATTGGATGGTACCAAAGAGGGAGATATGTTCCCAAATAAATTCTACGGAGAAGAAACAGCAAAAGCTATAGACGAAGAGATCAGAAAGGTGATCAATGATGCCTATGATGAGGTAAAAACTACCCTTAGAGATAATTATGATCTTTTAGATAAGATCGCTAAATCCTTATTGGAGAGAGAGACAATAACAGGAGTAGAACTTAATATTCTTATGGATGGAGGAGAATTAGAGCCATTAAAACCATTAGAAGATCTAGTAGCTAAGGGAATAGATGAACTAAAAGAAGAATTAACTAAAAAGGAATCAGAAAAGGAAAAGACAACTTTCGATTCAGATGATTCCCCTTTAGAAGTTGAAGAAACAGAGAGTGAAGCTAAGAATGAAAGTGAAGGAGAAGAAAAGAAAATAGATACAAATACAGAAGAAAAATAATATAAAAGGGTTACCTTAAAAAAGGTAGCCCTTTTTCTAAAAAAACAGGAGGAAAAAGATGAAGGAGAAAAGTTATGAAATTTCTAAGGTAGCTATAAAGATGGTACTTACAACTAGGGAAGAGGAAAAAAAATTAAAGGAAGAATATAAAAAAAATGGGATATTAATAGCAGCAGTAAATATTGGAGGGAAGATGCCAGATATGACCATTAAAATAGTGGAAAATTCCATAGTAGCTGCAATAAAAAATGGATTGGTGGATGATAATAGGAGCCATAATGGGATCATAATAGGGGCTGTAAGAGATGCTTTAAACCAAGTTAGTAGTAAAACTAATGGTTTTAATGTAGGAGGGAAGATTTCACTTGTAAGGGTAGAGGAGGATATTTCTGTGGCAGTATTATTAAATATTGGAATATTACATCTAAATGAAGTAGCCATTGCTACCGCACATAGAATAATAAATTGATAGGTCAAGGATTACGATATATGATTTCATAATTTGTGTATTCTACTGTAGCACATAAGAGGGGGAGATCATGAGGTTTAAAATAGTTATTTTTTTATTTGGACTGGTCTTTTTGACAGGATTTTCAGAGGAAATTAGGAATCAAAACTTAAAAATATTAGAACAGAAGATATCGGGTAAGGAAATGGAGTTAGAGGAATTAAAAGACCTGCAGAGGGAACTGTTAGAAAGAAAAGAAAGCATGGAAACAATTCCTAAGATGGTCTGGTCCTCAGTGGAGGAGGAGCCAAGGGAGCTGCCCATATAGGTGTAATAAAGATGTTAGAAGAATACAATATCCCCATAGACTATATAACTGGAACAAGTTTTGGAAGTATTGTAGGAGCTCTTTATTCAGCTGGTTATACTGCTGCTGAAATGGAAGAAATTATTCTCAATATTGACTGGGATTCATTTAAAAACGATAAGCAAGCCAGGAAGTACACCTCTATAGTTGATAAGATTGAACGAGAAAAGTATTTTATAAATTTAGAAATAGATGAAAACTAGAAATTAAAATTTTCAAAGGGTGTATTGACTGGAGAAGCGTTTTATTTGGAGTTGAAATCTCTTCTCATGAGAGTGGAGAGGATAGATAATTTTGATGATCTAGAAATTCCATTTAGAGCTATCGCTACCAATATTAATATTGGAGAGAGCCAGGCTATGGGAGAAGGAGATTTAGCTAAGGCAGTCTTTATGAGTATGGCTATTCCAACAATTTTTGAACCTGTAGAAGATAACGGTGAGTTTTATATAGACGGTGGATTAGTGAATAATTTACCTGTACAAGAGGTTTTAAATATGGGAGCCGATATTGTCATTGCAGTAGATATAAGTGCTGATGAAACTATAATTAAAGATAATTCTAATTTAGCTCAAATAATGGATAAAATATCAACTTATAGGAGTGGAGAAGAGTTTAAAAAAGCTACAGAGCTGGCCGATATATTGATAGTACCAGATGTAAAAAAAATTCGGTAGCAGATTTTTCAAATTTAGAAACTCTCATAGAAAAAGGAGAGAAAGAGGCGAAAAAACATGAAATAGAACTAATGAAATTGAGCAGTGAGGAAGGCAAAAATAAACATAAATTAAAGAATAGAAACGATAAAAAAATAGAGTTTGAAATAGATGAGGTAGTGCTTGTAGGGAATAAGAGTTTAATTTTAGATAAAGTGGTGGGGATCTCAGGAGAAGGAATTCCAGGGGATTATACTCAAGAAGAATTTAATTTATGGATGGATAAGATAAGTGCGCTATCTGTCATCAATAGATTTTTCTATAGAATAGAAGATAAAAAATTAACCATAGAAATCCAAGAAACTGAGACTAGACGTTTGAGGATGGGGATGAATTATAGCACTGATTTTGGGGCTGCCATAAGGATAGGAACGGAGGTCTCTAGTTATGGATTAACTGAGAATGACTATACGGTAATGGGAGAAATATCTAAATATCCCAAGTTAGAATTTAGAGGAGTTGCCGAGTATAACCGTAAAGAAATTCAATATTTAAGTTCTATAGGTATCGGTGCTGAAACTAGTCCTTTATATATATATGATGAGGCGGATAAAATTAGTGATTATACCAATGAGAGTGTCTATATAGATGGGATATTAGGGACAAGCCGTATTCAATTCATATTTCTTAGCGGCTAAGATTGAATATAGAATGTCTGAAAATGAAGATGATTTAGGTTCTAAAGAATTTGAACCTAAATCATCTTGGGATTATTATAAAGGATATATTTTGTGGGATCAGACAGTAGGGATAAGTCGCATTTTTCAAATAAAGGTGTAAAAAATACTCTGAGTTTATTTACAGGTGGAGATATTGAAGGCAACGAAAGTGTTGAATTTAACGGTCTCTTATTTGATATGCATCAGCATATTCCAATTAAAAAAAAGTTTAATCTCGAGTTATTTATCTCTGGTGGGAATATGGATGGATCAGAAATACCAGAAAGTGAGTACTTTAAAATAGGTGGACTAAGAAATGATTTGAAAACAAATCAATTTTCTTTCTATGGAATGAATGCCATGAGAAAATACGCTGAAGAATTTTATATGGCAGGAATCAATATAAGATATAAGCTAAATGCAAGTATATATATCAACATGAAATACAATGCTGTTACATATAATACTCCTACAAATTTTATAACAACTGAAGATAGTGAGGTAGGAAAAGATTTTAAACATGGAGTAGGAATTGGTCTGGGATGGGATAGCTTAGTTGGTCCTTTAGAAATTGTAATTTCTAACGATGCAGATGTAGGCGGGATACTCTTATCATTATTTCTAGGTTACGAATTTTAAGAGTCTAAAAACATGAAGATTGACGGATCTTTAAATTCATGATAGAATAATTAAAGTTTTTTATGTCTAAAATGTAGAAATTGTATTAGAGAAGTAGAGTAGGAATTAGACGTAAAAAGATTAAGATATAAAAAACAGAAGTATGAAATTAGGGAGTGTGGTATTAGTGAAGGAAATGAAAAAAAATCAATTAGAACCAAAATATGGTCTATCTGTGGCAACGGCAATGGTAATTGGAATAGTGGTAGGAATAGGAATATTCTTTAAGGCAGAAGCTATATTAAAAGCATCTAGTCTGAACCCGAAAGTGGCGATATTAGCGTGGGTGCTAGGTGGAGCTATTACTATTTTAGCAGGTCTAACAGCAGCAGAATTAGGAGCAGCTATCCCGGAAACAGGTGGATTAGTAGCTTATATTAGAAGAATTTATGGAGATTTTGCAGGATTTATGACTGGATGGATGCATGTAGTTTTATATTTGCCAGGGTTAGTGGCGGTATTGGCATATTATACTGGGTTCTTTGCAACTATATTTTTAGAAATAGAAAGCAGTCCTATAAATATAGCAATGATATCTGTCCCTGCATTTTTATCGGTATTTGCGATCAATCTATTTATGGCAAAATCTGGTGGTAGGCTGCAGACTTTAATAACAGCAGTGAAAATAATTCCACTTGTAGGATTACTTGTTTTTGGTTTGTTAAACGGAACAAATCCAACACCATTTAATGTGGTACAAGGAATAGGTGCACCATTTAGCATGAGTTTAGTATTTGCAGCATTAGTACCAGTGATGTTTGCTTATGATGGTTGGATGCTAGCTTGCAGTATAGGTGGAGAAATAAAAAATCCAACGAAAAATTTACCTAAGGCAATTATTTTTGGATTAGGTCTGATAATAATTTTATATGTAGGATTAAATGTTGCTTTACTTAAAACTTTACCGGCTAATTTACTGGCAGAGCAAGGAACAGTAGGAGCAGCTAATCTTTTATTTGGACCAATTGCAACTAAAGCTATATTTGGTGGAATAGTCATATCGGCATATGGAACATTAAATGGATTGACATTGGCAGCCATAAGATTTTCTTATACCTTGGCAATTGAGGGACATTTCCCTATGAAAAATCATTTTTCAGAAGTAAGTAAAAAATTTGATACACCATTAAAATCTGGTTTTTTAATAATGGTAATAAGTGGATTGTATCTATTGGCACCATTTGTAACCGGAATGAATATTGATGTATTCGCTGACATCCCAGTAGCAATTATATGGACTTTTTATTCATTCTTGTTCATAGGATTGATCATACTGAGAAAGAAAGAACCTAATTTAGTGAGACCATATAAGGTTCCATTATATCCAATTATTCCAATATTAGCAGCAATTGGAGGGATAGGAATCACAATAAGTGCTACGGTAAATCGACCGTACTATATGTTATATTCTATAATCATAGTTTTATTAGGGATTCCATTTTATAAAAAAAATAAGTAAATAGATAAAAAAATTGAATATACAAAAAGCTCCTAATCTAAAATTAGGAGCTTTTTGTTTTTAATGTCACGTTACTTTTTATAATTTACCTAAGGCTAACAATCCAGCTTTTGTAATGAAGTTATGTGGCTGGTTAAAATGCGGTAGGAAAAATGTATCTGTAAGTGCTAACTTATCAATAGTATATCTTTCTTGGATAGCTAAACTAAAGAAATGTAGTGCTAATGTAATATCTGAAGTGGATGCCATCTGTGCTCCTACAATTCTCTTAGTCTCTTTTTCCCAAACTACTTTCACTGTGATATCATCATTTTCTGGCATGAAAGCAGATTTAATTAAGTCTGTAAATTCAACTGTTTCAACATTCATTCCTAAACTTTTTGCTACACATTCAGTTAATCCTGTAGAACATAGTGTTAATCCAAAGATATGGATTGCATTAGATCCTTGTACCCCTTGCATTTCAAGTGGTGTACCACAAACATTGTGACCTGCAACAATTCCTGTTCTTACTGCATTTGTTGCAAGAGCAATATTTTCAAACTGTTCTGAAGCATTGTTGTATACAGTAGAACAATCTCCTATAGCGTAGACGTCTTTAATACTCGTCTCCATTCTATTGTTAGTAAGGATAGCTCCTCTAGGTGTTAATTCGATACCTGTGTCCACTAAGATTCCTGTATTAGGTTTGAATCCAATTGACATAAGCACTAGATCAGTATCATACTCTCCCTTAGTTGTTATAACCTTACTTACTTTTCCATCTCCTGTAAATTCAGTAACAGTTTCTCCTAATTGCATGATGATTCCATTTTTTTCTAAGTTGGCTTTCATCATCTCTTGGAAGCTAGGATCATAATATCTATTTAATACATCCATATCGTTAATTAAAGTAACTTCCTTTCCATTTGCTTTGAAAGCTTCTACTAATTCGATTCCTATATACCCTGCTCCTACAACAGTAACTTTATTAATAGATGGATCTTTTATCTTTTCAATTGCAGCCTGTGCATTTTGGAAAATTTTAGCATATATAATATTTTCTAAATCATGTCCTGGTAAAGGAGGTAAGATAGGCCATGATCCAATTGCAAAGATAAGTTTATCGTAGGTTTCTGTTTTCATCTTTCCATTTTCTAGGTCTTCTACCTCTATGATTTTTTTATCAAAATCTACATTTTTAAAATTATGTTTCATGTGAACTTCGGCTCCAGCTTCACGTAGTGACTCAGGAGTAGCATAGAATAATTCATCCCCAGAATCAATTACTCCACCAATCCACAGTGCCATTCCACATCCTAAAAACGATATATTATCATTTTTATCATATGTAACTACCTCATGGGTATCTTTATATTTATTAGCAATCTCAAGGATAGAATGAGTTCCTGCATGATTTGTTCCAATCACTATTACTTTTTCTTTTTTCATGGTATGTGCTCCTTTTGGTTAGAATATAAATTTATAATAAGTACAAATGTATTGTGTGATTAATATAGCATTGAATATACTGTATGTCAATTATTTATTTTATTTTTTCTAAAAAAAAAAGCAACTCATAAGTAGATTTTCTACTTGAGTCACTCTCTTTTTTTATTCTTTAGAAAGTTATAGATATTTTTAATGCGTTCCTTACTTTTCAACTATGATAGCTAAAAATTTTAATTTGGTATCCCCTATATTTTCCAATGAATGGGAGTGTCCAGATCCTGTGTAAATGAGATCTCCAGCACTGACTTTTTTTACCATACCATCATCAATAACACTACCTTGACCTGATATGATATAGTAAAACTCCTCATCATCTGTGTGAGTGTGCTCTCCTATCATAGCTCCTATCTCAAGGTCGTTTGCCATAACTATCTTTATCTTATTAGTTATTTCATCTCCTACAAGGTATTGCATTCCATGGATAAGACCATGTCCACCACGAGGTTTTTCATTGGTTCCTTTTTTTGTGTCACATTCTTTGATTATCATATACATTCACCCTTCCCTTTGCGGTCTCCCGTAGGAACACCAAAATATTTTTAGAAAAAAACTTATTATCTATACAAGTTATGCTCTCTTATATATTCTTCTACTTCTTGAGTTATATAATTTTCTAATGATTCCTTGTTCTTTACCTTTGCCCTGACTAGGGTAGAGCTGATATTAAATAGTGGTGCTTCAATGGTCAGAAGGCCATTGGTAGTGGAGCAATAACCCTTTCTTTTGAAAAAAACAAATTCACAGAGATCAATCATCTCCCTGTAATTTTCCCAGCTAGTTAGATGCTCTGCGGAATCTTCTCCGATAATTTCGTATATAAGGCTGTCAGGGTGATTCTCCGCGATTTTCAGGAGGGTATCATAGGTATAGGATACCTTTTCAGATGTGATCTCGTAATTACAGTGGTAGAGCTTTTTATTGTTTGAACAAGCCAATTTCACCATAGCCATCCTGTCACTGCCACTGGCAAAATTTGTGTCAGATCTATGAGAAGGAGTTCCTACAGGAACAAGATATAATCGATCTAAATTGAGTTTTTCTATGGCGAAATTTGCCATCTCTATATGTCCCCTATGAATAGGATTAAAACTTCCACCAAAAATACCTATTTTTTTTATATTATTATTATCCATATATCAACACCCTTTTTCTGTTGTTGAGCCTTATAATTTTTTTCTTCTTAGTTATTGGCACCACGGATGATTAGTTTTCACATTTTTCTTTTAGGATCTCTGTGTAGATCTCTTCTTTTTTATATGTAAATTCATTTAACATCTTTCCATAACTAGAGATGGCTAAAGAATCCATAGTTTGAGATACTTTGATTACTTCCACCTTAGGTGTAGGGGTAAAACTACTACAACTTATTCTTTCAAAATCATCAAATTCAGATCTTTTTTGCAGAATATATGAGATCCCCACATAAAATACTTCATCTGAAAAATAATTGTCTTTTATTTCTTTCATAAGTTGATACAGAGTCCAAGCCATAGTTGACTTTTCACTATCTATATCCTCCAATAAAACGTAGTCAAAAAGCATCTTAAAAAATAATGGTCTATCCCTTAAAAATAGTTCTTTTCCATATTTAAGACCAAATATTTTATCCCCACTGGCCAAAATTTTATTGAAATTATTAGTTAAAGAATCCAGAGAATACTTAGATAATCTCTCTATTTTTTTTATTTTTTCTCTCTGAGTTAGATCTACCATTTCATCTAAAAGAGTCTCTATTATCTCTTTATAGTTATCGTCATTTATAGTTGTTATTAGTGGGAGAGCATGATTCATTGTTTTTCTTTTAATCATTCCATTACAGTTGATAGTAAAATATGATCTTTTACCTAACCCCTCTGCCAAGGCTTCAATTAATTTTAATTTTCCACCTGTAAGATAAATTTCATGAAATTTATCTATATTTTTTTCTCTTATATCGTCTATTTGAAACATTATTCCTCCTACTTTCGAAACAAGTTATCTTCTAACATAGTTAATTCTACTTTTAGTACATACGTTCTTGGCATATGAAAATTTTGTGGTAGTTTTACAATATCTTTTTCTGTAGTTATTATAAAGTCTGCACCCATCTCATCTGCTCTTTTCATTATTTTTTTGAAATCTCTTTCTTTAAAATTATGGTGATCCAAAAAATCCATCCTATCAGTTGCAGAAGGCATAAGAGAGATCACGGTTTTTTCAAAGTTTAGAGGATTGGCTAATCCACTAAATAATAAGACCTTTTTTTTATTTACCCAAAAAAGAGGTTTTCTATCTCCCTTGAGATCTTTTAAAGAAACCACACCGTATTTGGCCACTGAGATATTTTTCTTGTATTTAGACAGATATTTCTTGATCTTTTTTATCTCTCTATCATCTACAAGGTCAGCTTTAGTAATGATAAACTCATTAGCTCTCTTCAGCTGTTTTAAATCTTCCCTGAGTGTTCCCAAAGGTAGCAGTCTTCCACCACCAAATGGGTTGGTAGCATCTATTAAAACAATGTTGCAGTCTCTTTCTAGTTTCCTATGTTGATAGCCATCATCTAATACAATTGTATCTATATCAAAATGTTCCTTGGCTAACATACAGGCAGAATACCTATCCCGGCCTACAATTATTGGGACCTTTGTATTTATAGCGTGTAAAAGAGGCTCGTCACCACTTTCCTTTGTTGTTGCAAAAATATTTTTTCCATCACTAATGATCATGGGGTCATTTTTTCTTTTTCCCTTATACCCTCTAGATACTATGGCGACTTTTTTCCCCTCATCTAAAAATTTTTGAACTAGATATTGTACGGTAGGAGTCTTTCCTGTCCCTCCTACTGTAATATTTCCTACACAAAAAATCTCTATATCGTCTATTTTTTTAGACTTAAAGATCTTTTTGTCATACAATCTATTTCTAAAATTTGTTATTAAATGGTATAGGTACGCTAAAAATTCCATGTCATTCCTCTTTTCGACTTTTTTTTTTGTTTATCACAATTATTTTTCAAATATATCTTTACGTAACCTAGTAATGGCACCTGCAATCTCATATTTTCTAGCTTCAACCAGACTACCGCTATTACTTTTTAGTAGTTCACTTAAAATATTTTTATCGATCTCTACCTGTAAAATTTTTAATTTTTCTTTGAATTTTAGCTATACACTTACCGAGATTATCTTAGATTCTCCTAATTCCTTATTCATAGTAACACCATATAGGGTATCGGATCGTCTCATAGTTTCTTTGTTGTGCGTAATCAAAATAAACTGAGATCTGTCAGTAAATTCCTTTAATTTATTGATAAGCTTCTTTATGTTGGTCTCATCTAGTGCTGCTTCAATCTCATCAAAGAAAGTAAACGGGCTGGGTTTGTACATAAATAGAGCCATAATAAATGCAATGGCTACCATTGATTTTTCTCCACCAGAGAGTAAAGTAATAGATTGAGATTTTTTATTCTTGAATTTTACCATTAAATCAATACCACTTTCAAGGATATTTTCATAGTCAACTAGTTGCAATCTACCGATGGAGTTATTTAAAACTTCCTTGCACATATATTCAAAGTTTTTATCGATCTCCTTATATGCACTATAAAACTTGGTCTCAATAATTTTTTCAATATCTTCAACTAGCTCTAGAAGAGATCTTTTGCTAACAATAAGGTCATCTCTTTGTGATGTTATAAATTCATATTTTTCTGTGAGTTCGGTGAATTCTTCGATGGCCAATAAGTTTACTATGCCTAACCCCTTGAGTCTTGCTTCTAATCGATAGAGAACCTCTTTTGATCCTGCAATAGTCGATTCTAGAGGAGTCTCTTTTATATCTACTAAGACAGCTAGTTTTTCTTCTATTTGAGCAACCCAACCTATAGTTTTTTCTGATTTTTCAATGAGAATTTTTATTTTGTTTTCCCCTAAGATAAGGTTTTTTTCAATACTTTTAATAGCTAGAATCTCATTTTTTTCCAATATCTCTAGCTCTTCTTGGAGTTTTTTCTTCTCTTTAATCTCCAAAAATTCTTTCTCATATCTCACATTTTCATTGTGAAATTCTTTTTGGATATTATTTAATCTATCACCTAGGTTGATTATATTGTGGTTAAGTTTATCGACTTCTAGCACAGTTTTTTTATTTTCATTTTGGAATTCATCCAGGAATCCTTTGTTTCTTTGGATCTCTCTTTCAAGCTGTTTAATCTGTTCCTTCTTATTTAAATAATTTATTTTTATATTGGAATAGGATTTATTAACTAATTCTATTTCTATTTTGAGAGCAATTAATTTTTTATTGTTTTCTGCTAATCGATCTTTAGATTTTTTTAAGAACTTCTCAGTGTCAAACCTCTGGGTAGTGGCATTTTCTAGTTGTTTATTATATTCATTTATGTAATTTTTTTCTTCAATTTTTTCCATCTCTATAATTTTTGATTTTTTAACTTCTTTTCTATGCCTGTCTGTGAGATCTATATGATTTCTTGAAATTTCACGGAAGGAGTCTTCCTTGGTAACCCTGAGATCATCGATATTTTCTAATTTTTTTTCATATTCATCCATTTTTTTAGAGTATATATTGTATGAATCGTCTAATTGTCTGTGCTGTTTATCTAATTCACTTACTACCTTATCTAGTTTTTTTATATCTTTTTTTCTTTCAAAAATAATTGAACTAGCAGATTTTATATGCTGTCCACCGGTGATACGTCCCCTGCCAGAGATAAGTTCTCCACTTAGGGTAACGATATTCCCACGATGGAGGTTATCCTTGGATATTTTTAGGGCTATATCTGTAGAATCAACCACCAAGAGATTTCCCAATACAAATTCTACGGGTTTATTGTAGATAGAATCGTAGCCTACCAAATCGCTGGCATATCCCAAGACACCATTTTGTGATATCATCTTTTTTGAATTGCTTATTTTTATACTATCAAAGGCTAAAAATGAAGCTCTGCCACTATTTGATTGTTTCAGGGAGGAAATACATTTTTTAGCTACCCCACTGTCTTTTACAACGATATCCTGCAATGAACCGCTGACAGCCGATTCTATAGCAGTTTCAAGGTGTTCTGGGATATCAATAAGACTGATAAAAGCTCCGTAGACTCCATCAATATTAGCATTTAAAATAGCTTTAACCCCTTTAAAAAACCCTTCATTGTTAGCTTCTAATTTTTTTAGATTTTCTAATTTTGCACCCTGCCTGCTGAGGTTATAAGTTACCTCTTTTCTCTTATCATAGATTAGGTTCATCTTTTGACTAAGACTGCCTATTTGTTTTTCAGCATCTTCTATGGTATCATCTATTTTTTTTATCTCTATTTGAATATTTTTTTGTTTAGTTTCTATTAGATTTAATTCAGTGATTAATTTTTCAATTTGTTTGCTGTATTCCATAGCTTCTTCATCTAATCCACGGATCTTATTGGTGCTGCTCTTGGTTCTCTTTTCAGAGTTTTCTATTTCAGCAATTAATTTTAATCTGCCTACTTCAGAATCCATAACGTGTTCTTTTTGTACCCCGATCTCTATCTCTAGATCCCTTTGGAAGGTTTCGAATTCGCCTATTTGTTTTTCATATTTTAGGTTGTCTCCTTCCAGATCTTTTAGTTGTTCTAAAACGACCTCTTTTTTAGAATTTAATCGATCTAGTTCACTGATTTGATCCTTTAGTTTCCCCTCTAAATTTTCTAGGGTTTCTTTTTTACTAGAGATCTCACGGTTGAATCCTTGGATCCTTTCCCCATATAAAACTTTATAGTTGACTAATTTATCTACATCTTTCTTTAGGTCAATATTTTTATCGGTCAGTGTATTGATGTCACCACTGAGGAGAGTTCTTTTATTAACAATCTCTTCCAAAGTAGCTTCATTTTCTATAAAACTTTTTTCAAGTTCCTTTAGGATAAGGTTAGAGTCGAGTTTTTGTTTAGAGAGTTCATCTGCAATTTTTTGATTAATTTGATGTTCTTTTAGATAGATAGATTTTTTTAAAATATTTACTTCATCATCGAGCTTCTTATATTTTATAGCTTTTTCAGCTTGTTTTCCAATTTTATCCTTAGTCTCTTGCAATTCATTGACAATAAGGTTTATTTTGTCGGTTTCTAACTCGACTTTAGAAAGTTTTTTTATAGCTTCGTCCTTACGAAGTTTAATTTTTTTTATCCCTGCAGCTTCCTCGATAATACTTTTGATCTCTTTATTAGAGGCACTGACTATCTTTTCAACCTTTCCCTGTCCAATGACAGAATAGGCACTTTTCCCTACACCTGTATCTAAAAATAATTCATTGATATCTTTTAGTCGGCACCTCTGATCGTTTATATAGTATTCATTTTCACTTTTTCTATTGATTTTTCTTGTTACTTTGACGATTTCATCATCTATCTCTAATTTTTTATCTTCGTTATCTATATAGAGGGAGACAACAGCAGTATTTCTGGGCTTTTTATTTTTTCCACCGGAAAATATCACGTCACTGCTCTCTTTAGCTCTTATATTTTTATAGGATTGTTCTCCTAATACCCACAAGATAGCATCTAGGATATTAGATTTTCCACTTCCATTAGGTCCTACGATAGAGGTTATCCCCATATCAAAATCAAGTTTTATCTTATCTGCAAAGGATTTAAATCCATCTATTTCTACACATTTTAAATACATATTCCCTCACTTTTCTTTTTTAATTTAAGGTACAGATTAAAATCTATTTTTATGGTATAATTTGTGACGATTTTTTCACATGAGTACCAATGTTTAAGTATTTCAATCTTAATTTTTAATCATTTTATAGGATATAATTATCCAAGTTTTCCTCTACAAGATCATGACTAAATATTTTAGTAACATCTTTTTTTCCTATCTTTATAGTGGTTTGTTTTTCGTATGGAGCTTCAAACATTATATCGTTTAAGACCTTTTCAATAACACCGGCTAACCTTCTAGCACCTATGTTTTCTATTTCTTCATTGAGATCAATAGCTATCTCTGCTATTTCATCTATGGCACCTTGGGTAAAACTTAGGTTGACCTTATCGGTCTTTAATAGTTCTTTATATTGAGTCAATAAGTTAAAGTCTATCTCGGTCAAAATCTTCACGAAATCATCTTTACTTAAAGTATTCAACCTTACTTTGATAGGAAATCTTCCCTGTAACTCAGGCATTAAATCACTGGGGCTGGACTGGGTAAAAGCTCCGGCTGCAATAAATAAAATATGTTCGGTTCGAACAGAACCGTATTTTGTCATAACAGTGGTGCCTTCAATTATTGGTAGGATATCCCTTTGAACACCTTGACGTGAGATCTCACTGCTACTACCTTCCCTTTCTGCAATCTTATCAATCTCATCTATAAAGACTATTCCATCTTCCTCGACGCTTTCCACAGCTAAGGGTTTTAATTCTTCCAGATCTATATTTTGTTCGATCTCAGTTCGTAAAAGATATTCAATGGCATTTTTGACACTCATCTTAACTATTTTTTTCTTTCCGACGGGAAAAGAACTCATAATATTATCGATAATACCCTTTACACCATCTTCATCAGGTTCATTTCCCGTGGCAAAAACTTCAACCATTGGAGCATCAGAATTTTGGTGTTTTTCAACCTCGATTTCCTGATCGTCATATTTTCCAGATTTTATCTCTTCTAACAAGATATCTTTTTCATCAGGATTGATCGTACCATAAGGTTTTATAAGCTTAGCTACTTTAAGGAAGGTGGATTCCTTATATTTTTCTCTCAATGTTTCTATCTTTTTAGATTTTAATTTATTAAAGGTGATGGAAACAAGATCCTTTATCATAGATTCTACATCTTTTCCTACATAGCCTACTTCGGTATATTTAGTAGTTTCTACTTTGATAAACGGGGAATCTGTAATAGTTGCTAATCTTCTGGCAATCTCAGTTTTACCAACGCCTGTAGGTCCTATTAAAATTATGTTTTTAGGAGTAATTTCATTTTTTAACTTCATATTTGAAATTTGTTTCCTTCTATATCTATTTCTGAGTGAAATAGCCACATTTTTTTTTGCATCTTTTTGAGAAATTATATATTTATTTAATTCTTCTACAATTTTTTTAGGGATTAAATTTTCCTTCATTTTTTCCTCCTCAGAACAGTGTTTACGACATATTATATACTATTTATCTGGCTATTACAAGAAAGGTGTTCATAATATTAAGAAGAAATGTGAAGTGTTTTTTATGATAGGTGTTTTACTTTTTTTATGGGGTATAATTTACTTGGGAGTTATTTTTGATGATTTTAAACTAAAAATATGATAAGATATAAAAAATTATATAAGGTTATTTATGGAAGCCTTAATGGATATTGTAAAAAGATAATTCGAAAGTGAGAAGGAGGATTTTTTTATGGATAAAAAAAAGATAATGAAAGGTGTAAAATTAATCCTAGAAGGTATAGGAGAAGATATAAATAGAGAAGGCTTACTGGAAACTCCAGACAGAGTGGCTAGGATGTTTGGTGAAATTTGTGGAGGATTGCATAAAGATCCGTCAGATGAAATTTCAGTGTTTTTCCATGTAAAGCATAATGATATGGTGATAGTGAAGGATATTCAGTTTTATTCATTGTGTGAACACCACCTATTGCCGTTTTATGGGAAGGTGCACATAGCCTATATCCCAGAAGCTGGAAAAGTAACAGGGCTGAGTAAATTAGCTAGAGTAGTAGATGTGGCATCTAAAAAACCACAACTTCAAGAGAAATTAAATAGTGAGATAGTAGAAGCTTTGACAAGTAAACTTGGTGCGAAGGGAGTGTTGGTTGTAATAGAGGCAGAGCATATGTGTATGACTATGAGGGGAATACAGAAACCAGGATCAAAAACAATCACATCTGGGGTAAGGGGAATTTTTAGAACTAACCTTGCAACTAGGGAAGAGGCACTGTCGTTGATAAAGCATATGTAGGAAAAAAATAAACAAAAATGAGATCTAGAAATAGGTTTCATTTTTTTAATATCTAGATATCTATAGGAAAAAAATAAAAATTACAATATAATTAAGTTAATGATAGAAGGTGGGAGGAATACCGAGAATGGAAAAAAAAATCAAATTATGGGAACCTTCTATAGCTATGCATATAAAGGGGACAGTATTTATAATCCATGGTATGGGAGAATATTCAAAAAGATATGAAGGAATAGCTGATTACCTAAAAAATAATGGATACAGGGTGGCCATGATAGATCATGTTGGACATGGAAATAATATAAAAAAAATAGATGAATTAGGATTAATAAAAGATGAGTTCAAAGGTTCTTTGGAGGAAATTGTGGACTCCATTGAAAGAATTAGAGACAACAGACCTCTGTTTATATTAGGGCATAGTATGGGATCTTTTATGGCCCAAATTTTACTGGAAAGAGGGGTAAGGAGTGATGGGATTATCCTATCGGGATCTGCAAGACCATCTAAGGTTTCAATAAAATTTGGGTATTTTTTATCTAAATCACTACTTTTGTTTGGAAATAAAAGAGATCTTATATTAAATAAACTGTTATTTGGAAGGAATAATTTAAAGTTTTTAGGAGATCAAAATTTTAGATGGCTATCTAGAGATAAAGAGAGTGTGGAGGAGTATGAGATTGATCCTCTCTGTGGATTTATCCCTTATACAAGTTATTTTAAAGGCTTATTTTATCTTCTAAGAGAATCATTAAAAATAGAGGAGAAGACAAAATATATAAAAACTCCTCTGTATATATTTTCTGGTTCAGATGACCCGGTAGGAACCTATGGGTCTGGCGTAAAAAAATTATATGGATTTTATAAAAAAATTGGATATAGAGACCTTACATTGAAACTATACGCAAAAGGACGCCATGAGATGTTAAATGAGATAAACAAATGGGAGGTCTATGATGACCTTTTAACGTGGTTAGACAGGAGGGTGAAAAGATGAAGAAAATTATAATTTTATTTTTTTTGGTTCTCTGTGGATGTAGCAACCTTCCACCCAATATATCCATGGAGAGTCCGATATATCAAACGGATAATGTGGAATTTTATTATGATTTAACCTATAAAAAAAACGATATTGTCTATACAGAGCATAGAATTTTTAATCAGATGAAAAAGATAATAGAGGATGCAGAAGAATTTATAGTTATGGATGTATTTTTGTTTAATAATTTATACAATGCCAACGAATTTAATTTTCCAAAAGTATCCTCTGGAATTACAAAGGCTCTGATAAAGAAAAAGATGGAAGATAAAAAAATTCAGATATATTTTATAACTGATGAGATAAATACTTTTTATGGTGTTTATAAGTCATATGAGCTGGAGGAGTTAGAAAAAAATGGAATTACAGTTATTTTAACAGATCTTACAGAAACCAATGGAGCAAATAAATTTTATTCTGCATTTTGGAGGTATTTTTTCAGTTGGTTTGGAACAGGCGGAGGAGGGTGGCTGCCAAATCCATTCAGCCCAGAAGCACCGAAAGTAACCATAAGATCCTATTTGAAATTAATTAATTTAAAGGGGAATCATAGAAAGGTATTGGTCACAGAAAAAGAAGCCTTTATAACTTCGGCTAATCCTCACAGTGCCAGTGGATACCACTCCAATATAGGCTTTAAATTTGATGGTGGAATAATAAATTCAATGGTAGATTCGGAGAAAGCTGTAGGAGAATTATCAGGAGTTAAAATGGGATTGCCTGTAGTTGAGTTTCAGAATAAAGGTGAGTATAAGGTGCAATTACTCACCGAGGGAAAGATAGGAGAAGTTTTGGACCGTGATATAGATAATAGCCAAAGTGGGGATGAGATTTATATAGGTATGTTTTATTTAGGAGATAAGGCAATTATGAAAAAACTAGTTGCTGCAGCCAAAAAAGGTGTCAGAATAAGGCTTATACTGGATGAAAATAAAGAGGCCTTCGGGATGAAAAAAA
Organism: Psychrilyobacter sp.; assembly: GCF_037132775.1. Taxonomy (GTDB): domain Bacteria; phylum Fusobacteriota; class Fusobacteriia; order Fusobacteriales; family Fusobacteriaceae; genus Psychrilyobacter. Next base: position 95,133 of record NZ_JBAHZY010000140.1, on the reverse strand, counting down.
CAGGCTTACCAAATAAGGTAACAGGTAAAAAATTAATAGATAAAAGTAAAGGCAGAATAGAAGTAAAGTGGTATAAATCCTCAGGAGAGCAATATCATACTAAGCTAATAGTTATAAAAACTTCTGATAAGATGGTAGTAAACGGAGGTTCAGCTAATTTAACCAAGAGAAATATTCGAGATTATACTTTGGATACCAATATAAGGGTAGTAGCTCCTTTAAATTCCAAACTGGCTGTAGATATAGAACAATATTTTGATATGTTGTGGAACAATGATGAAAATACCTATATTATAGAAAAAGAAAAATTAGAGGAAGGGTACCTAAGTAATAAATTTTTATATGATATTCAAAATATAAGTGGATTTTCAACTTATTAAATTCAAAATAAACTTGGGTCGGATAATTATATATATTATTGGTGTATTTACTGGATATTTGCATGTTCTAAACTTGTATTTTGCTACCTCATATGATAAAATTACAATAAAAGTTCGATTTTTGGGTAGATAGGATGGTCATTTTGGATAAGAAGGAGAAACCTTATATTTTATTAAAAATTATTTTAATAGTATTATTGATATATATTTATATTGCAGATGGGAGAAAAGTATATTTAAGTGAGACCTATGAGTGTTTAGGAGAGGTATTGGGAGGGTTTAGAAGTGTTTTACTTCCATACTTAATATTGAGTGTTTTTTCCACTTTCATATCAGATTTAAACAAAAGAACAGTCTTTTTAATGAGGCTTAATTTTTTCTTTGTTTTGTTGATATGTCTTAGCAACCTTCAATTGTTGCTTTATGTAGCTGATTTAGAAAAAGAGAATCTAGAGAAGAAAATATTTATCTATCTCTATGTATACAAAAACCTAGGGATGTTAATCACTATGTTTCTTTATAAATTTTATTTTTTAGTGCCTGTTAATATTAATATAGCAGTAACAGGAACAATACTATTTTTCTCCTCGTTTATATTATTTGGAAAGATAATAGGAAATATGGTTAGGAAAACACTTAAACATTATCTCAAGGAAAATTGTGAAAATCGAAAACAAATAAAAAATTTGATGAAAAAGGAAAAACAAATAAAAAAACAAATTTTAGAGAAAGAAAAACGAGAAAAAATAGAGAGGGAAAAGCAAATTATAATTGAAAAAACAAGTGAAAAACAAAGAAAAGAAAAGATTTTAGAATTAAAAAATCAGATGAAAACAAATAAAGAAATATCTATGGGGAAACGACTACACATAAGTGGTATAGATCTGATAGATAATAAAAAAATAGATAAAGAAAAAATAGATAAAGAAGACAAGACAGATGGAATAGAGGCGATGATGGAAGGACAGTTACATTTTGAATTTAAAACAGAAAAGGTGAAAAAATGATATTAGCTTCTAAATCTCCCAGAAGATTGGAAATTTTGAGTAATTTTGGAATTAAAAAAATAAAGGTAGTTGTTGCTGAAATAGAAGAAATAAGTGATAAAGAAGACCTGGTTGAACAAGTGGTAGATATAGCTATAAAAAAAGGGGTAGAAGTAGCAAAATCTTACCCAGAGGAATTTGTATTGTCAGCAGATACTGTGGTTATTTTAGATGGTGAGATCTTGGGCAAACCAAAGGACTGTCAAGAAGCATTTTCAACACTGACCAACCTTTCTGGTAGAACTCATGAAGTAATAACGGCATACTCTCTCATTAATAAGAGTAGAGCAATATTTATTTCCGGCTATGATAAAACTATTGTAGAATTTAAAAAAATATCAAAATCAGAGATAGATTGGTATATAAAAACAGGGGAACCAATGGATAAAGCAGGATCTTATGGGATACAGGGTGTAGGAGCAGGAATATTGATTGATAAGATCGAGGGTGGATTTTATAATGTCATGGGGTTTCCAATTTCAAAATTTGTAGATGATCTAAAAAAACACGGAATAAAAATACAAAACATAATAGAGTTGTAGGAGGATAAAATGTTAAAAATATTAAAGTTAACTAAAAATATATTTGGGATTTTTTCAGAAGACCTGGGGATAGATTTAGGGACAGCAAATACATTGGTATGTGTAAAAAATAAAGGTGTAGTATTAAACGAACCATCAGTAGTTTCTATAAACACAAGAACAAAAGATATAATTGCTGTGGGTGAAAAAGCAAAAAAAATGATAGGTAGGACACCTGATAGTTGTGAAGCCATAAGACCCTTAAGAAATGGCGTAATAGCAGATTATGAAATAACAGAGAAGATGCTCCGTGAATTTTATAAAAGAGTTCATAAGAGAAGTTTTCTAAGCAGTCCCAGAGTAGTCATATGTGTCCCTGCAGGTGTTTCTCAAGTAGAAAGAAGAGCTGTAATAGACGTAACATTAGAGGCTGGAGCTAGAGAAGCTTATTTAATAGAGGAACCTATGGCGGCCGCTATTGGAGTAGGAATAAATATTTTTGATCCAGAAGGAAATTTAATAGTTGACATAGGTGGAGGAACTACAGAAATAGCCGTGATTTCATTGGGAGGAATAGTAAGGACATCTTCATTGAAGATTGCAGGAGATAAATTTGATGTGGCCATAGGGGAATATGTAAGGCAGAGATATGATCTACTTATAGGTGAAAAAACAGCAGAAGATATCAAAATTAATATAGCCACTGCCTTGGCAGGAGATGAAGAAATAACCTATGAAATAAGTGGAAGAAATATTTTAAATGGATTACCTAAAAATGTTATGATATCTTCATTGGAGGTGCAGGAGGCCATAATGCCTCTAATAAAAAAGATAGTTGAAGAGATAAAATTAGTCTTAGAAAAAACACCACCTGAGCTATCAGCTGATATTAAAAGGAAGGGAGTAATATTAACCGGTGGAGGAGCTGAAATTAGAGGTTTAGATCAAAAAATAGCAGAAAGTATCCAACTAGAGGTAAGATCCTCTGAGAACCCATTAAATTGTGTAGTGAATGGGATAGAGATATTACTACAAAATTTTGATGAATATAAGAGTGTTTTAATATCTCCAGAGAAAGATTATTAAATAAAAGGGGAGGGGGCAGATGAAAAAAAATATACTACTTTTTTTCATTCTAAAAACCCTCCTTTTTTCGAGCAGTGAATTCATAACTTCTAATGGAGAACTGAGTTTTAAATACAATGAAAAATATAATAAAATAACTAGATTTAATGGGGACATGGGAACTTATAAAGCCGATATAGATAGTCTTGAAGTAGGAGTATATTACAAGGGAGAATATTATTTTTTGTCGGATTATATAATTTCTAAAAGATTTATTCCACAAACGAATATTTTTGAGACCGTTGCAAAATTGCCATATGGGGAAATTAAAACTACCTATATCCCATCTATGGTAGATAAAAATTCATTCTATATTATAAATAATTATGAGATAAAAAAAAGTGAAACTTTAGAGTTTCTATATCTCTTTAATATGTCAGACAAAAACGGAATTATAGAATATAAAAAAACAAAAGATTATTATAAATATAATGAAAATATATATATAAAAAATTTAAAAAATTCAATGAAAGGGTATATAATTCCAACCAGTGATTTAGAGGCAGTTAAATTAAAAAAAATAGAGGGTTCTTCTATAAAATATAGGGGTCAGAAGATAATAATGTCTAGTAAAGTAAGGATATCAGACAGAGAAAAGTCAGATATAATTCAAATCAGGTATAAAAAGGCCCCAAATTTTTTATCTTTTGAAAATTCTAAAAGGTTGTTATCTTTAGAAAAGAGTTATTGGATGGAGTGGCTAAAGCCAATACCTTTAGTAGTTGACACTAGAATGCAAAAGATTATGGAGAGATTTCTGATCTATTTAAAAACTTCTACCAATGGATTTGACTACTACACCAATATAGGTTTGAGGGAAGAGTCTAAAATAAAAGATATACTCTATACAGCTATGACATTTATAAGGTATGGATATTTTGAAGATGCTAAACAAATTTTAACCAGACTAATGCAAAAAGAAGAGGAATTTTCCTACCTTAAAAGAACAAAGTTGACTATTGAAGAGGTTCAGGAAGGATATGTATACCTGATGTATCTAAAAAAATCAGATGACACTAAATTTTTAAACGAAAATAGAAAAAAACTTCAAAATAAAATAGATAAAATAGTAGAAAGTATAAAACTAGATTTCAATAAAAAAACTATTTTGGAAAAAGGTTATGAATTTAAGATTTATTATTATACCTATAATCTTTTAAAGTTATATAGTGAGATGAGTCAGGAAAAAAAATATATTCATATGGAAGAGATATTAAAAAGCTATCTATTTAAAAATTTTATATCAGGTGACGGGATAAAAAAGTATGTATTAGATGAAAAAACTACTTACTCTAAATGGGAATATATATTGTTTTATGGCGATTTAGAGACGGAAAATCTGAAAGACAAACTTTATAGCGGTAGTATATTTAAGAGATATTCTTATTTTAGTGATAAAAAAAATATAGATGTTGAAGAAAATTTAAGCCTGGTAGGGGGACTTTACCTCAATAATTTATCGAAATTTGGAGATATGAACATATTGCAGATCAATGAAGATATAGAGGGAAATGCTATGAAAATACCAAATAAAATTTATTTGACAGGGGGAAAAAGGTATGAAGTTAACGGTATTGATATATACCTGACATCTAAATACTTAAACACCCTGTATGACAGGAGTGAAGAATGAATAGGGAAAATATACAAATTATAGTAAAAGAGATAGAAGCGATGTTATATTTAGCCTCAGAATTAGAGGTAAAAGAATTAGCTAAATTTTACAGTATAAATGTGGAAAAAATGATAGAGTATTTGGAAAGATTGGAAGAGAAGAAAAAAAATTGTGGAATAAATTTAAAAATTGAAAAGGGAATGGTATATTTTGAAACCAATCCTAAATACGGAGAAGCTGTTCATAATTTTTTTAACCAAGAAAGTAAACCTAAAAAATTATCTAGGGCAGCCATGGAAACCCTTTCTATAATAGCGTATAAACAGCCAGTAACAAAAAATCATATTGAATCTATAAGAGGGGTAAGTGTAGAAAGGGTTATTCATAACTTAGAGGAGAAAGATTTGGTCTATTCTAGTGGGAAATTAGAAACAATTGGAAGACCAAATTTATATAGTACAACGGATAATTTTTTAAATTATTTAAATATAGATGATTTAACAAAGTTGCCAAATTACACAGAGATAAGGGAAGAATTAGGTACAGTTGAGGTAGTGATAACTAAAAGCTAAATAAATTTATGATAGAGAAAACTGGAGGAAAAAATGGAAAAAGTAAGATTAAATAAATACCTTGCGTCTATGGGGATAGGGTCAAGGCGTGAGATAGATAAGATGGTAGAAGAAAAAAAGATAATGGTCAACGGTGAGTGTCCAAGCCCGGGGATAAAGGTAAATATCAAAGATGAAATATCAGTAAACGGAAGAGTGATAGGAAAGACAAAGGAAAAAAAAGTATACTACCTTTTAAATAAACCTAAAAAAGTAATAAGTGCAGTGAAAGATGATAGAGGTAGAAGAACTGTAATAGACTTTATAAAAACAAAGGAAAGGATCTACCCGGTAGGAAGATTAGACTACGATACCGAAGGGATGATCATATTAACCAATGATGGAGACTTGTATAATAAAGTAATTCATCCTAAAGGAGAAGTGTATAAAAAATATTTAATTCAGGCTGCAGGAATCATAAAAAAAATAAAGTTGGGCCAATTAAAAGCAGGGATAAAACTAGAAGATGGTTTGACACTGCCAGCTAAGGTAAGGTTCTTAAAGGAAGAGGGGAGCACTACTTGGTTGACTGTATCCATTAGAGAGGGTAGAAATCGTCAGATTAGAAGGATGCTAGAGGCTATTGAACATAGAGTTATAAGCCTAACTAGAGTAAAAATTGGTACCATTGCTATGGATGATTTAGAAGTTGGGAAATATAGACACCTTACAAAAGAGGAAGTAAAATATTTAAAAAATATTTAGAGGGAGAGTTGAAAGTTGGAGATAATTAAAATATTTATGAAGTTTGGTTTAGTAGGTGCTAGCGAGGTAATAGTGAACATCTTGATCTACACTGCCCTTATAACTTTAAATGTAAACTATCTTGTAGCAGCTACAGTAGCTTTTTTATTTGCAGTAAGTAGTAATTTTTACTTGAATTTCATTTGGACATTCAAAGGTAAGAGGAAAGGCAAGAGTGTAAAGAAAAAATATCTACATTTTATTATAATAAGTTTATTAAACTTTATAATTAATTTATCTATCCTAAAAATAGCAGTAGAATTTTTATCGGGAAATGAATTGGCCTATGATATAATAAAAAAATATGCAGGATCTAATCCTGATAAAATAATTAAGGTAATAGCTCAGATAATAGGAATAGGAATCGCTACATTTTTTAATTTTTTTTGGAATTACTTTATAACATTTAGAGAGTAGAAGGAGAAACAGATGAAAAAAACATTAATACTTATACCGACGTATAATGAGAGTGAAAATGTTGAAAAGTTATTGAAGACAATATACCTGGTTAAAGATAACCTGAACATATTAATATTGGATGATAATTCTCCTGATAAGACCTATGAGATCATAGAAAAACTCATGGAGGAAAAATATAAAGGGAAATTATTTATCCATAAAAGAAGTAGTAAATTAGGACTGGGAACAGCCTATATTGCTGGATTTAAATGGGCCTTGGCAAGGGATTATGATTATATATTTGAGATGGACGCCGATTTTTCTCACAATCCAAAGTATATCCCTGAATTTTTAAAGGAGATAGAAACTCATGATCTGGTAATTGGAAGCAGATATGTACCTGGTGGAGGCGTGGTAAACTGGGGAGTTATAAGAAAATTTATTAGTCGTGGAGGAAGCCTGTATTCTAGAATAATTTTAGGAGCTCCTATAAAAGATTTTACCGGTGGATTTAAATGTTTTAAAAGAAAAACTCTTGAAAATTTAAATTTAGATAAGATAGTATCTAATGGTTACTCTTTCCAAGTGGAATTAAACTATAAAGTATGGCTAAAAGGTATGAAAATTAAGGAAATACCAATTACATTTGAAGAAAGAACCTTAGGGCAGTCTAAGATGAGTAAAAAAATATTTTTAGAAGCCATATTAAAGGTATTATGGATGAGGGTAAATAAAAAATATTTAAAAGAAAATTAAAAAATATAGACCTCATCTGCTGCGGTAGAGGAGGTCTAAACAAAATATGGAGGAAGAAGATGGCATTAACTAGAGAAGAAGTATTAAAAGTAGCAAAATTATCTATGTTGGAATTTAAGGAATCAGAAGTTACGATTTTACAGAATGAATTAAATGATATTTTAGAGTTTGTATCTAAATTAGATGAAGCAAATGTAGAAGGAATAGAACCTCTGACCCAGGTGAATGATATATATAATTCATTTAGAGAAGACATAATAGAAGAACCTTTAACTAAAGAAGAAGCAATGAAAAATGCTCCTGATGAGGTAGATGGAACATTTGCAGTGCCGAGAACTGTCAGCGAAAACTAAGGAGAATTTTTATGATAAAAGATATATTAGATAATTTTAATAAGAAAAAATTCATAATATTTTTAGTAGGAATTACAGTTCTTAGGTTAGCTATAGGAAGTTATTTGAACTTATCTGACGATGAGGCATATTATCTGTTGTGGTCGAGAAATTTAGGAATGAGTTATTATGACCATCCGCCACTGATTGCCTATCTAATAAGATTAATAACATCAATTTTTGGTGAAAATAATTTTTCTGTGAGATTTGTCTCGGTAGGGATGATATCTATAACTAGTATATATATATCTATAAGATCTCCTACTATCTATACAAAAGTGAGAGGATAGCAGGTATTTCAGGATTAATATTTAATATATTACCGTTATATTCATTTCTGTCTATAATGACACTGCCTGATTCACCACTAATCTTACTTTATACTATGGTTCTTTATTATTTTTTAAAGGTAATCTATGAAAAAGATTGCAGGGCTTGGTATATTATAGCTATATTGACAGGTTTAGGTTTACTGAGCAAATACAATATGTTTATGGTATATCCAAGTATATTTTTCTACCTATTACTGAGTAAGGAAAATAGATTTTGGCTCCTGAAAAAAGAGCCATATATAGCATTCATTATTTCTATACTTATGTTTTCACCTGTTATCTATTGGAATTATTCCCATAATTGGGGGTCATTTGAATTTCATTTAGAGGGGCGGCAGAGTAAAACTTTTAGATTCAGACCTACTAAGTTTTTTCAATTTGTAGGAGGACAGATAGGTGTAGTATCTCCGATCTTATTCTTTGGGATATTTATAAGTTCTATAAAAAACTTTAAAAAACCAGACGTAAATATATTATTTTGGTTTGTACTGCCACTAATAGCGGTATTTACATTTAGTTCCCTGTCTAACAGCTCTAAAGTTCATTGGTTAGCCTGTGCATATATACCCATGATAATAGTTTTTGTAAGGTATACAGAATTTAATAAGTTGTGGCGGATAGGGATTGGACTCAGTGCAAGCTTATCCCTAATCCTATACTTTGTAGCTACAACTCTCATAGTTCCGTTAAAGCCAAAAGAGAATGTTTTAGCTGATATGCAGGGTTGGGATATAGCCGCGACTAAAGTACAACAGATATATGATGAATCTATAAAAGACGGAGAAGAATGGTTTTTATTTGGAGATAGATATCAGACATCTTCCCAACTAGCGGCCTATCTACCAAAAAAAGAATACGTATATAACCTCAGTGGAGGAACCAGTCAATTTGATTATTGGAGAGATAGAGATGGAGTGGTTGGAAAAAATAGAATCTTTGTAGCACATTCATTTTACAATAGAAAACCAGAGGATAAATTCCTGTTTGATAAGGTAGAACTGGTAGATACAGTTGTATTCAAAAGGTGGGGAAGAATTCAAAGGGAATATTATATATACAAGGTATATAATTTTAGAGGGAAAAAATAGTGAATAAAGAGACGTTGATGATAATAATAGTTATCTTAGTAGCTATAGATGTGTTGAGAGATGGTTATTTAAAGGGGTTTGTAGGAACTTTTTTAAAAAATCTTGTAAGATATAAAAAAATAGCTCTATCAGGGATAGTTATAACTATATTTAGTATAGTTTATTTGGATCTTCCTGTGGCTAAGCAATTTTCTAACAAATATTATGACAAGACTTTACAGGGAATAGAAAATGGAGCTAGAATAGCTATACCTGAAGAGATAATAGTCTTACAGCGAAAAGCTAAAATAGAAAAAATCAGTAAAAATAAATATTCAAAATATGAAAGATTTTTGGCCAATCAGGGAGATGGTGATACAGCAGCTGGAACTGTAGTGGTATTACTTCTCCTAGGAACTCTATTTAAAGATAAAAAATTAAGAAAAGTTTCTAAAGAAGCCCTTATGACAATAATTGCAGGGGGGCTACTGGTAAATATATTAAAATATATAATATCTAGGTTGCGACCAGATGTAAATATGCTACCCTATCAATTTTTTAACTGGGCATCTTGGATGAATGGAAATCAGAGTATAAATCCATTTAAAAGTGCAAGTGCTAGTGCTAGCCTGCCTTCAGGACATGCGATCGTATCGGTAGCAGTAGCTTTTTCATTTTACTATGGGTATAAAAATAAATTTATTAGACTACTAGCGATAACCTATGCTCTAATATTAAGTGGCTCTAGAGTGTATGGTACAAGACATTGGTTGAGTGATATCATCATAGCAGCATTTTTAGGAGTGCTAGTAGCTAAGACAATATATGATATAAATAAAGAAAATAAAAAATAATTCTTTCTCACTTTCGGTATCTAGAAATAACTTTTATTTAAAAGATTTTTCTAATGTTTGTCGCTACAGGAGAGAGCAAAAATGCCAAAGAGGGTAAATAACAAGGAGGATAAGATGTTATATAAACATACAGCAACAGAACTATCTGCTATGTTAAAGGCAAAAAAAATAACAGCAGTAGAATTAATAAACGATATATTTGATAGGATTGAGAAAACAGAATCAAGACTTGGAAGTTTTACTATATTAAAAAAAGAAAGTGCTCTAGAAGAAGCCAAGAAAGTAGATGAGAAAATAGCTAGAGGAGAAGAGTTATTACCGTTAGAGGGAATCCCTATTGCCATAAAAGATAATATGGTATCTAAGGGAGATCTGACTACATCAGGATCTAAAATGCTTGCTAACTATGAAGGAATCTATGATGCCACTGTAGTAAAAAGATTAAAGGAAGCAGGAGCAATAATAATTGGTAAAACTAATATGGATGAATTCGCTATGGGATCTACGACAAAATCATCTTATATAAAAGAGAGTAAAAATCCATGGGATTTAGAAAGAACACCAGGGGGATCATCAGGGGGATCAGCATCATCAGTAGGATCAGGACAAGTAACATTATCACTTGGATCAGACACAGGTGGAAGTATAAGGCAGCCAGCTGCATTTTGTGGGATAGTAGGGTTAAAACCTACCTATGGAAGAATTTCTAGATATGGGTTGATGGCATTTGCATCATCACTAGATCAAATAGGACCAATGGGTAGAAGTGTAGAGGACGTAGCCACTTTATTTAATGTAATCGGCGGATATGATGAAATGGATGCTACATCTATGGAATTAGAGATGCCTGACTTTACAGCTAACTTAGATGGTAATATCAAAGGGTTGAAGATAGGAGTTGCTAATGAATACTTTATCGATGGATTAAATCCTAAGATAAAGAAAGTAACTGAAGATGCCATTGAAAATTTTAAAAAATTAGGAGCAGAGATTATACCTATTAGCCTACCGAACACAAAGTTTGCCCCGGCAACTTATTATATAATTGCTCCAGCAGAGGCTAGTTCAAATTTAGCCCGTTTTGATGGAGTAAGGTATGGATATAGAACCAGCAGTTATGATGGGATAGAAGATATGTATATTAAAACTAGAAGTGAGGGATTTGGTCCTGAAGTAAAGAGAAGAATTATGATAGGAACCTATGTACTCAGTGCTGGATATTATGATGCTTATTATAAAAAAGCTCAAAAAGTAAGAACGCTTATTAAAAATGATTTTGAAAAGGCATTTAATGAGGTAGATGTAATCTTAACTCCTGCTACTCCTGGAACTTCTTTTAAATTGACAGATAGGAAACTTCCTGTAGAACTGTATTTAGAGGATATATTTACGATTCCGGCAAACCTTTCTGGGATTCCAGGACTTGTAATTCCAGCGGGAAAAGTAGATAACCTTCCAGTGGGAATACAACTGTTAGGAAAAGCCTTTGATGAGGCAACTATATTAAAAGCTGGATATGCTTATGAAAAAGCATATACGAAGATGGAGATACCAGTACTGTAAGAAAAATAATAAAGAAGGAGAATATATATGGCTAGAGAATGGGAATCAGTAATTGGGCTAGAGATACATTGCCAATTAGATACAAAAACAAAAGTATGGTGTGGATGTAGTAGTGACTATGATAACTCACCAGAAAATACACATACATGTCCAATATGTTTAGGACATCCTGGAGCATTACCAAAACTTAATAGAAAAGTGTTAGATTACGCAATAAAAGCAGGATTTGCGTTAGATTGCGATATAAATAAAGAGAGTAAGTTTGATAGAAAGAATTATTTCTATCCAGATACCCCTAAAAACTATCAAATAACTCAATTTGGTCATCCGTATGCTGAAAACGGACATATAGATATTAAACTATCTAGTGGAGATATTAAGAGGATAGGAGTTACTAGAATCCATATAGAGGAAGATGCAGGGAAATCTATCCATGCAGGGGAAGAATCTTTTATAAACTTCAACAGAGCATCTATGCCTCTTATTGAGATCGTGTCTGAACCAGATATGAGAAGTTCAGAGGAAGCATATCAATATCTAAACTTGGTAAAGGATGCACTAAAATACACGAAGATTTCAAATGTTTCTATGGAATTAGGATCTCTTAGATGTGATGCCAATATATCTGTAATGCATAAAGGAGCAAAAACATTTGGTACAAGGGTAGAAGTGAAAAACCTGAACTCATTTAAGGGGGTAGCCCGTGCCATTGACTATGAAATCAGCAGACAGATAGAGGAAATAGAAAATGGTGGGGGAATTAACCAAGAAACTAGACTTTGGGATGAAGAAGCTCAAGTCACTAGAGTGATGAGAAGTAAGGAAGAAGCTATGGACTATAGATTTTTTCCTGAACCAGATCTAGTGAGAATAGTAATTACAGATGAACAATTAGAAAGATTACAAGGTGAAATGCCAGAATCTAAGGTAGCTAAGATGGCAAGATTTGTAACTGAATATAAGGTCAGTGGAAATGACGCGGAGACATTGTCTAACAGCATTGAATTAGCTGATTACTTTGAAAAGGTAGTGATATCTTCTAATAATCCTAAACTTAGTTGTAACTGGATCTTAACAGAGGTACTTAGAGTATTAAAAGATAGTAACAAAAATATTGAAGATTTTTCTATCAATTCAGAGGAATTAGGAGAGATAATAAAATTAATAGATAAGGGCGCTATATCAAGCAAGATAGCTAAAAAATTATTTGAGATTAAATTAAATGATGAAAGGTCTCCTATGGCAATAGTAGAAGAAGAAAAAATGGCACAGGTAGCCGATACTTCTGAGATTGAAAATATGGTAGTAGAAGTAGTAGAAAATAACCCTAAATTAGTAGAAGATTATAAAGTTGCTGATGAAGGACGAAAGCCAAGGGTTATAAAGGGTCTTGTGGGGCAAGTTATGAAAGCATCTAAGGGAAAAGCAAATCCTAAGATGGTTATGGATATATTAATAGAAAAATTATCATAGTGGCAATATTTCCTAGAGAAAAAATAAAAGAGCGGAATACCGCTCTTTTTATCATATAAACAAAAGGAGTGGATAGGTGGAAAATAAAAGAAAGGTAATAAGAATTATAAACCTACTTATAATTTTTCTGATAATATTATTCTTTTTTCTCAATAAAGTTACAGTTGCAGTTACTTTACTTATAATTTTTTTATTTGGAAATATAATCAGATTAATATTGAAAAGATCTAGAGAGATGGAATTATTTAATCAGAGAATATATTTATTTTCCTTTATTATGATACTTTTATTTGGTATTTTAGGTTTGAAATTAGCTCAAGTTCAACTGATGAAACATGAAAAATTTGCAGACATGGCAAAGAACCAAAGTTATGGTAAATATTACCTCAATGGTAAGAGGGGAAAAATATTAGATTCTAGAGGTATGGAGTTAGCCTATGATATAGATATCTATAAAGTTATAATAGATCCAAAAAGATTTTATGTGTTAGAGAAAAAAAATAAAATAGTAACAGAACTAAAAAAAATAAAGCCCTTCACTATAAAAAATTTTAAAACTAAGCTGAAGGATAATTACAGTAAGAATAAAAGATATATGAAGATAATAAATAAGGTCGATGAGGTTCAAAAAAATAAAATTGATGAGATACTATCGATGTATAAGATCAAATCCAATGAAATATATTTTGAACATTCAACTCAAAGAAAATATTTTTCCTATCATGAATTAGCACCAATAGTTGGATTCATGGGAGCTTACTCTGGGGAAGAGAGAAGAAAATTAGGAGCTTATGGGATTGAAAGGTACTATGATAAGTACTTAAAACGTAATAAAATAGAAAAAAATGGATACTATACTAATCTTAGAAAATTACTCCTACCATCCGATAAAAAAAATAATGATTTTTTAGAAAAAGATGGAAATAACATACAGTTGACCATAGATTATTATATTCAATATATCTTAGACGATGAGATGCAGAAACAATTTGAAAAAGTGACTCCTAAATCAGCGGTTGGAATAATAATGGATCCCAGTAATGGGAAAATATTGGCTATGTCCAGTTATCCAAGGGCAGAGAATATAGCATATTTAAATAATAGAGCTATAAGATCACAGTATGAAATGGGATCGATATTTAAACCAATAATCATGGCAGCAGCATATGAGGAAGGGGTAATAAACGACAGTACGAGACTTGATAATCCAGATGGTTACATCATGAGGTATGGTCATAAAATAAGAGATAGTGATTCCCATGGGATAGGACAGATAAGCCCTCAAACAGTCATGAGAGTATCGAGTAACGTAGGGATGTCGTTGATTTCAGAGAAGTTGGATTCATTGACATTTGAAAGATATTTAAAGAAATTTAACCTGTATGATAAAACAGGGATAGATACATTTGGAGAATTAGCTCCGAGACAACTACCCTATAAAAAATGGGATGGGATGAAAAAATATACCATGTCCTATGGCCAGGGTATAGCTATAACACCTCTTCAAATGATAGCATCTTTAGCTACCACCGTAAATGGCGGGATATATTATGAGCCTTATTTGGTAGATAGTATAAAGAGTCCAGCAGGAGTAACTATTAAAAAAAATATACCCGATCCTAAAAGACGAGTTATATCAAAAGAGACTTCTAAAAAAATAAGGGAGATGCTCAAGGAGACAGTGGAAAAAGGTACTGGTAGAAATGGTGGCATTTCAGGATACTCCATTGGAGGAAAGACAGGTACAGCACAGATAAGTGGTCGTGGGGGGTATCTCAAGCAAGAATATATGTCTTCTTTCATAGGAATATTTCCGTCAGAAAACCCAAAATATATAGTGTTGATCATGTTTGAAAAACCAAATGCAGAAAATTATTGGAGAAAATTTGGTGCCTGGGTAGCCGCTCCAGTATTTAAAAATACCTTGTCTAGAATATTGAAATACAAAGGGATTACCCCAGAAAATGTAGATGTTTTAGAGGGGGGGGACTATACAAATACCCTACCAGAAAATATAGATCTGGATGTACTGCCGGATTTTAGGGGAAATGGTGTGAGACTAGCTCTAATGATAGCTAATAAATATAAGATTGAGATAGTAATTGATGGCAGGGGACAAATTATAGATCAATCTCCCAAACCAGGAACAAAGATCGAGGATATAAAAAAAATAAAGATAAAATTAAGGTAGTGATATTATGAACTATGTATTATATGTAGAGGGAGTAGAAAATGGTTTTTACACTTACTCGGATAGAGGCAAAAGATATAAGGTAGGAGACCATGTCTGGATAAATTTTAGGAGAACTAAGAAAGTCGGAATAATCCTATATGAGGATAAAACTCTCGAACACGAATTTAAAATAAGTGAAATTCTAGGTCAGGTAGAGGAGCAGGTGTCTTATTCTAAGGAGTTAATAGATCTTTTTTTATGGATAAAAAAATATTATCTCTGTAATTTTGGAGATATTCTAGGGGTGTCAAGACCTAAAGATATAAAAATTTCCTATAGTGAAAAAATTATTTTTAATAAATTAATTATACCTATGGATGAAAATGAGAGGAAATTTATAGACTATATTACCAAAAAACAGATAGCTGCTAAAACTACAATGGTACAAAAATTTGGTAAAAAACTACTGGATAAGTTCATAAAATCTCAAGTTGTATTAGAAAAAAATACAATAAAAGAAAATAAGTATTTAAAAAATGAAGAAAATAGTATAAAATATAGATACAATAGAAAAGAATCACATTTGACTGTGGAGCAAGCAGAGGTAAAAAACAAAATACTAGAAGAAACTAAAAAATACTATCTTTTAAAAGGAATAACTGGTTCTGGGAAAACAGAGGTATATATTGAGCTTGTAAAAGATGCATTAGAAAGGAATGGAGGAGCTATATTTTTAGTTCCCGAGATATCTCTTACTCCCCAAATGGTAGATAGATTTAAACGCGAATTTGATGAAATTGCAATTCTACATAGTAAACTAACAGCAAAAGAAAGGGCGAGTGAGTGGAAAGACATCTATTCTGGGAAAAAAAGAGTTGTGTTAGGAGTGCGGTCTGCAATCTTTGCACCTGTAAAAGATCTTAAATATATCATAATTGATGAGGAACATGAGGGGACCTATAAGCAAGATAGTAATCCTAGATACAATGCAAAATATGTAGCTATAAAAAGAGCAGAGATAGAGGGCGCTAAGGTGCTCCTAGGTTCAGCTACTCCATCTATAGAATCCTATTATCATGCCACCAAAGGGGTATTTCAATTATTGGAATTAAAAAAAAGGTATGGGAAAGCAACTGAACCAAGTATAAAATTAGTAGATATGAAGGGTGAAAAAAATGATTTTTTTAGTGAAGACCTAATAGAACATATGACTGAAAGACTAAGAAAAGACGAGCAGATAATGCTTCTCCTGAATAGAAAAGGTTATTCAACCTTTGTCCAGTGCCATGAATGTGGGCATATAGAGACTTGTCCCCATTGTTCTATATCTCTTAGTTATTATAAAAAAGATGGCCTTTATAAGTGTAATTATTGTGAATACACCAAAAAATACTCTGATATCTGCAGCAATTGCAAGGAAAAATCATTGAAGTTTTCAGGGAAAGGTACTGAGAGGATAGAATCGGAGTTAAATGAACTCTTTGATCTGCCTATTTTACGTGTAGACTCTGAAACTACCAAAACTAGAGATTCACACAATAGGATATATTCTGATTTTTTAAATAAAAAATATAATATAATGATAGGAACACAGATGATATCCAAAGGGTTTCATTTTCCTGAGGTAACCCTTGTAGGAATAATAAATTCTGATAGTATATTAAATTTTCCAGATTTTAGAGCCGGAGAAAAAACTTTTCAACTGGTGAGCCAGGCAGCAGGCCGTGCAGGTCGGGCTGAAAAAAAGGGAGAAGTAATAGTCCAGACATATCAACCTGATAACTATGTAATTCAAAAGATTATAAGTAACGATTATGAAGGGTTCTATAAAGAAGAAATAGAAAATAGAAGGGTTTTGAATTATCCGCCATTTTCTCGTATAATAAATGTCATTATATCCTCCAAAGAAGAGGAGGGATTAGAAGAATATACCAGAGAGTTCTATAAGGAGATAGAAAAAGATACTTTAGAGATGTATGGACCCATGGCTCCTCCAATCTATAAGATGGGTGGTAATTACAGGTGTCAGATATTTATAAAAGGAAGTCGTCAAGAAGTAAATATATTGAAGGGAAAAATAGCAGAAGCTGTGCTTAAATTTAAAAACAAGGATAAAAAAAATAAATATAGGATAATAGTGGATGTAGACCCTATAAATTTAATGTAAGAGGGAGAGAATGATTTTGGAGATAAGAACATATGGAGACCCAGTACTCAGAGATAAAAACAAAGAGATAGAAAAAATTGATGATAATATCGGGAAGATATTAGAGGAAATGGTAGAAACTATGAGGGATATAAGTGGAATAGGTCTGGCGGCTCCTCAAGTAGGAATTAATTTAAGGATGTTTGTAGTAGAAGCGGAAGAAGGGGTAGTTAAAAAGGTAATCAACCCTGAATTTTTAGAATATTCCAAACAATGTGTAGATCATGAGGAAGGATGTTTAAGTGTTCCTGGAATACATAGAAAAGTAAAGAGACCTGAGAGTTTAAAAGTAAGGTATTTAAATGAAAATGGGGAAAAGATAGAAGAGGAATTAGAAGACCTTTGGGCTCGTGCATTTCAACATGAAAATGACCATTTAGAGGGGATTTTATTTGTAGATAAAATAGCACCTGTGGCTAAAAGATTAGTAAGTAAAAAATTATTGAATATGAAAAAAGAAACTCTAAAAAAATTAGGAAAATAACTCTTTCCCTATGTCATTTTTTGATTAGATCAAGAAACTATATATAAAGAAGAGTAATAAAGGAGGGATGATTTGAGAATATTATTTATGGGGACACCTGAATTTGCATTAAATTCACTTAAGACATTAGATGAAAATCATGATGTTATTGGGATTTTTACTAAGATAGATAAACCTAATAGTAGAGGAAAAAAAATAAAGTTTAATCCGGTTAAACAATATGGCTTAGATAATGATATCACTGTATATCAGCCTAATTCAGTAAAGATAGAGGAAACAATAGAGCTGGTGAGAGGTTTAAATCCTGATCTTATCGTAGTAGTGGCATATGGTAAAATATTGCCACAAGAATTGATAGATATCCCTGAAAAAGGAATAATCAATGTACATTCGTCACTTCTACCTAAATATAGAGGTGCTGCTCCAATCCATGCTGCCATAATAAATGGTGAGAAGGAAAGTGGAGTAACTATAATGGACATAGTGAAGGAATTAGATGCTGGAGATATAATTTTACAGGTCCAAACGCCTATAAATGAAATGGATACATTGGAGGATCTACACGACAGATTAGCTGTAATAGGAAGCGAAGCACTATTGAAAGCCGTAAGTATGATAGAAAGTGGGATTGCAGTTAGAACTCCCCAAGATGAGGCCAAGGTGACTTTTGTTAAACCTATTAAAAAAGAGGAATGTGAGATACATTGGGATCACTCTATGGAAAGGATATATAATTTTATAAGGGGGTTAAATCCATTTCCGTCTTCATATTCATTCTGCAATGAAAAATTATACAAGATATATTTTGTAGAAAAATATGATAGGATCTATGATGGCGAATTTGGAGAAGTGGTGGACTTAGTTAAAGGGAAGGGCCCGATTATAAAGGTATTGGATGGAAGTTTGATAATAACCAGCGTAAAGCCTGAAAATAAAAGGTTAATGACTGGAGCAGATTTAGTTAATGGAAACTATATTAAAATAGGAGAAAAATTTAGTATAGGTAGTAAAGTAATTCAATTATAGGGGGAAACAAGTGATCAGAAAAGAAAAAAGAAATGGGATATCCTCGAGGGTAATAGAGAGGTTAACTAAATACCTGAGATGTTTAGAAAATTTATCACCTGAAGATTATATATCTTCGGAGGAGTTAGCAATTAAAATGGGATTTACAGCAGCTCAAATTAGGAAAGATCTATCTAATTTTGGTGAATTTGGTATAAGGGGGAAGGGGTACCAAATCAGAACTCTTTATAGTGATATTGAAAGAATATTAGGTGTGCACAAAACAAATAATATAATAGTTATAGGAGCAGGAAGACTTGGAGGGGCTTTGGTATCAGAACCTGAATTTACCAAAGAAAGTTTCAATATAATAGGGGTTTTTGATAATTCCGAAACTAAAATTGGAACTGAGATGAAAGGGATCAAGATTAGAGATGTAAAGGAAATTCCATACTTTTTACAGTCTAAAGACAAGGTAGATGTAGCAATCTTAACAGTTCCTAAAAAAGTAGCTCAACAAATGACTACAATATTAGTAGAGGCGGGAGTTAAATCTATTTTAAATTTTGCACCAATAAATTTAGAGGTACCAGATCATATAGCTGTACAAAACATAGATCTATATGCAAAGTTACAGGAATTAAATTATTGGAAGGAGCAACTGACAAATCATGATTAAAATTATAGACGGTAAAAAAATATCGGCTGAGATTAAGGAAGAGATAAAGGTAGAAATAGACAAATTAATTAAAGGCGGCAAAAGAGCACCAGGGCTAGCGGTAGTTATTGTGGGAGAAAATCCTGCATCAAAGGTATATGTAAATTCAAAGGTAAAAACATGTAGTGCTTTGGGTATATATTCTGAAAAATATAGTCTAGGTTCTGAAATTAAAGAAGGGGAACTTTTAAAATTAATCGAAGAATTAAATAATAAAGAGGAGATAGACGGTATACTAGTGCAATTGCCGTTACCAAAACATATAGATGAAAAGAAAGTGATTGAAGCTATAAAACCAAATAAAGATGTAGATGGATTTCATCCAATAAATTTAGGCAAACTAGTCATAGGAAAGAATGAGTTTGAACCTTGCACTCCATATGGTATTATGGAGTTATTAAAAAGATATAAAATAAACCTTGCTGGTAAAGATATAGTGATAGTAGGTAGAAGTAATATAGTCGGAAAACCATTGGCACTTATGCTGACCAATGAAAGTGCAACTGTAACTCTATGCCATAGTAAAACAAAGGATTTATCGCAAAAAACCTTGAATGCAGATATAGTGATAATGGCTATAGGAAGGGAAAAGTTTTTGACCGAAGATATGGTTAAAGAGGGAAGTATAGTAATAGACGTAGGCATAAATAGAAATAAGTTAGGGAAACTATGTGGGGATGTGGATTTTGAAAATGTATCCAAAAAAACATCACTGATAACACCTGTACCAGGGGGAATAGGACCTATGACCATAGCAATGCTTATGAAAAACACGGTAAAATCAAGGATGAAAAAAATATAAATTAATGGGGTGGGAGCATGACAACTGAATCAAGAGAATTTTTTATAGTAGATAAAAGGATCTTACCTAATTCAATTCAAAATGTAATTAAGGTAAATGAAATAGTTCAAAGAGAAGGAATATCAAAGTATGAGGCAATAAGAAGAATTGGAATAAGTAGAAGTACATATTATAAGTATAAGGATTTTATTAAACCATTTTTTGAAAGTGGAAAAGATACTGTATTTAATATAAATATGGCACTCCATGATGAACCGGGGATGTTATCTAAAATATTTAATATAATAGCGGATTCAGGCGTGAATATCCTTACAATAACTCAAAATATACCTATTGACGGGATTGCAAGGGTTACTTTGGCACTTAGAACTAGTGCTGATTCATTGAGAAATATAGAAACGATGTTGGAAAAAATAACTGAGCAACCAGGTGTAAGTGAGATAAGAATAATAGGAAATAACTAAACATTATTCCACAATGAGATGAAAAAATAAAAACATAAGGGTAATGTCTTGTGCATATCCTAGAATAGCAGGGGGAAATATGAAAATAGATGTAAAAGCTATAAAAAAGTTATCTGAAAATATAGAAAAATACGGATTAGAGGAGATAACTTTAGAGAGTGAAGGGACTAAAATTTCTCTTAAAAGAGAGATAGAAAAAGCAACTGTAACTCAAGTAATATCAGAACCAAGAGTTGTAACATCAACTCTTAAAAAAGTGAATAAAGCTAAAGCAGATGTAGCAGAGACAAAAAAATATGACTCTATAAAATCACCCATGATAGGAACATATTATGGTGCCCCATCTCCAGATGCAGATACATTTGTAAAAGAAGGACAAATTGTAGAAATTGGAGATATTTTGTGCATTGTAGAAGCTATGAAGCTTATGAATGAAGTAAAAGCTGAAAAAAGATGTAGAATAGTAAAATTAGTGTTGACTGACGGAGCACCTGTAACTAAGGGAGCTGACCTATTCTTCGTAGAAGAAGTATAAAGATAAAATTTGAGTCACTATTTAGTGGCTCTTTTTTTCTAAAAATCTGATACAATTTTAATTGGGATATGGGATTTCAGAGAACTATAAAATAATAGCTTTAAAAGAACATGATAAAGATGCTGAAGATTTAGAAATAGACGAGATGGTCTATGATTTGTACGAGCTGACGGAAGAAGAAAAAGAAATAGTGAAAATTTTTAAGTCTTGATTTCTCCTCTTAGGTTTCCTTAAATCCAGGGAAACCTAAGTTAGAAGTAAAAGTAAAAAAATAAAAAGTGACCAAGGGGGCTTAATGAGCAAAGCGATAAAATTTTATAAACCAACAATAAAATATGGCGCCACTTATACGAATATTAGCTTTAACGAAATATTAAATAATATATTTAGAAATAATAGAAATGATTCTATTAGAAAAATCAAAGAATTTAATACTATAATACAAATACATACAGATGATAGTTTTGATGAAAGTCTTCTATCAATTTTGTTTTTAAAGTACCGTTCAGAACATCTACCCTACACAGGAAGTATTGAAGAAGAAGCTTTAGAAGCACGAAAAGATAAAACAATTGTTGAAATAACAAATCTTATTTATGATAAAAATCAAAACATACTGTTATTTGAGTATAATGCAGAGGGGCACAAAGAAAAACAATTAGAAGAATATATAGAAAGTTTTTTGCCTGAAGATTATACGTTGAGATTGAGAAGTATTTCAGACGATTATTCCCTAGATCAAATACTTAATACGGGTCGAGCAAGGAGTATTGACTTTAAACTTAATTTAGAAATTACGACAAGTGATTCAGATTTATTAAAAGAAAGTTTTCAAGAAGACACTACTTTTGCATCCCACTTTAATTTTTTTAAAGGGATGAAAGAGGTTTCAGGAGAGGTCGGGGCTACACAGTTAGAATTTACTATGAGTTTAGGGAAGAAAAAAGGTAGTTTTAATTTAAAAAATTTTAGAAATATAATTGAACCATTAAATTATAGACAATCCTGTATTTGAATCAATAAAAGTTAAAGTAGAATTAGATAGTGATGAAACAATAAAAGAAATCGATTTAAAGAAATTATTTAAACCTCATAAAATATTAATTTTAAGATCAAAAGCAGATGAAAATGCTTCGTATGAAAGAATACTTAATGAAATGAAGGAAACATATATAGCTAGTCATAAAAATAAATTAATGGGGTATACAAGAGATAATTTAATTGAAATAGAATTTAATTTTGATGAGATGAAAATGATATTAGAAGATAATTAAGAATAGGAGGTGACCAATGAAGTTTATCAAAGATAACTCAATAGGTATAATCCTTGGAGTTTTATTTATAATGATACTTATTATCCCAATTAATAATACATTATTAAATGGGGTACTTGAAAAACCAGAAACTATTAACAACATATACTCTATTCTAATAGGTTTTATTTTTACAAGTTTAGCAATTTTGAGTTCCTTAAAAAGTAAACCATTGATAAATCTTGCTAAAAATGGTAAATCATTAGGAATTATAATTAGAATTTTTATTACACTAAGCTTTTTATTTATAGTGATGATTTTCCCTTTTATCTCTAAGAATATAAAAATATATGAGTATTTATTAAAAATTTCTATATTTACATTTTTTAATTTTACAATCTTGATGTTGCAAATTCTTAATGAAACTATTAAACATTTGCCAGTTGAGAAATCTGAAGAAGAAAAAGAAAAAAATGAGAAGAACATTTTGATGGGGAAAATTAATGATAATTTATATAGTATTTCTGTGGGAATAAATAAAATTGGAGATAAAATCATGAAAAAATAGATTAGCAGTAAAAATTAACTATAGTTTTCTTTGAAATCAGAGAAAACGATAACAAGGAAATAGTAGAAGGAGTTTTTATATTATGGTAGAAACAAAACAAATTAAATGGAAAGACATTAAATCAAAAATAGAGAAAAAAGATAAATCAGAATTATTAAAATTAATATCTACTTTATATTCTCTTAATAAAGAAAACAAGATGTTTTTAAATACTAAATTTTATTCAGAGGGAATACCGTTAGAATTATTTAAAGAAAAAATTTAAAAACTTATAAATCCAATTCCTACATCAAATTCAAGAGTAAAGATTGTAGAAGCTAAAAAATTAATATCAAATTATTATAAGGCAACAGCAGATATACTTGGTAAATTAGAATTAATGGTATATTTTTATGAAGAAGGTATTGATAGTCTTAGTAGTTATGATGGTTTAGAAAGTTATTATGATGCGGTGACTAATATGTTTGATAAAATTCTAGAAATATTAGAGGCTCAGTCGGAAAAAGTCATAATTAAATATTTAATCAGAATAAAAAAAACTTTTGATGTTTTGGGTCATTTGGGATATGGAACTGGTGATTATATTCTTGGTGAATTACAAGATTTCGAAAATAAAAATAATTAGGAGGAATTAAATATGGCTACAATAAGTTTCAATGATGTTAAAACCAAAAATAGAATATATCAATTTAGGATTGATATAAAAGGAGCTAAACCACCAATATGGAGGAGGGTGCAAGTAGAAAAGAATATTACATTTCATCAACTGCATGCAATTATTCAAAATATCTTTAACTGGGGAAACTATCATCTTCATGAATTTAGAATCAGTGAAAAAATAACAGTATTGGATACGAAGCTAGAGTCTTATGAACCTATGATGGATATGCCGATGTTTGGTGGAAGGCAAGCTCCTAAAGAGATCAACGAGCATGATGTTAAATTGAATAAATATATTAAAAAAATAGATGACACTATAAATTATGATTATGATTTTGGAGATGGCTGGGAACATACGATAAAATTAGAAAAAATATTAGATTTAGATTCTAAAAAAATCTATCCTAGCCTTATTACTGGTAAAAGAGTTGCACCCTTTGAGGATTCTGGCGATATTTGGGGATGGAAAGATCTTTGTAACCTTATGGAAGGAAAGCCAGTAGATATGGATGAGGAATATAAAAAAGAATTGTTAGAACACTATCCTAAGTTTGATCCAAATGATTTCGGGAGAGAAGATATAAATGATATTAATGAAAATTTTAAAGAATATAAATATGATGTATTTTTTGAAGACTTCTTAGATTTTGAAGAATAAAATTCAGAGGGGAAAAATAAGTTAAATAATGAAAATGAACTTTTAGAATTAAGAGAGATATTAAATGGTATGGGTTTAGAAGTGTTGGATATATCATGGAAATATAAAAAGAGAAGTGCTCCAGTAAAAAGTTACTATGGGTAATTCTATTTTTATATGGTAAATAAAAACTAAAAACCCTATAAAACCTATATTGAATCCATAGAATCTTAAGATTGAAATTCTAGCAATTCCTAGTTAAATATGATATAATTCTAAGATAGAAAAGTTATAAAAATAAGGTGTAAAAAATTGTTTTTTAACAAAAAAAAAGGTAGGAGTAAAATATGAAATTAGCAGTTATAACTTTAGGTTGTAGTAAAAACCTAGTAGACACAGAACATTATTTAGGAATATTAGTAAATAAAAGAGGATTTGAGTTAACTACAGAGGTAGAAGACGCAGATCTATGTATTATAAATACTTGCGGATTTATTGGCGATGCCAAAGAGGAATCTATCACAACTATATTAGGTGTAGCGGAGCACAAAAAAAACGGGAAATTAAAGAAGATAATTGTAGCGGGATGTCTAGCAGAAAGGTATGCAGATGAATTATTGGCAGAAATGCCAGAAGTAGATGCTATAATAGGAACTGGTGACGTAGATAAGATAGAAGAAGTAATAGACGAGATATTAGGAGGTAAAAGAGTTATTAGAAGTGAATCTTTAGATTTTTTAGCCAATGCTGAAACTGAAAGGATAATCACAACTTTTCCGCATACTGCGTATCTAAAAATAGCGGAAGGATGTAATAGAAGGTGTACTTACTGTATCATCCCTAGTTTACGTGGGAATCTTCGTAGTAGGACTATTGAAGATATCATAGTAGAAGCTAAGAGATTAGTGGCAAATGGTGTAAGGGAAATAAACTTATTAGCCCAAGAAACAACAGAATATGGACTCGATCTATATAAGAAAAAAGCCTTACCGGATCTGATGAGAGAATTAGCTAAAATAGAGGAATTGAAGTGGATCAGAACATATTATATGTTCCCTAATTCAGTAACAGATGAACTTATAGAGGTTATGAAAACGGAAGAAAAAGTATGTAATTACTTTGATATCCCTATACAACATGTATCTGATTCTGTGTTACAAGGGATGAAAAGAGCAATATCAGGAGATGCTTCTAAAGAGTTGTTACGTAAGATCAGAAAAGAGATTCCAGATGCTATATTTAGAACTTCTTTAATAGTAGGATTTCCTGGTGAAACAGAGGATGATTTCTCTGAATTAAAGGATTTTGTAGAAGAATTTAAATTTGATTATATTGGCGTTTTTAAATACTCGAGAGAGGAAGATACCGTAGCCTTTGATATGGAAAACCAAGTGGATGAAGATGTGAAACACAGAAGATGGGTAGAACTAACTAATCTTCAAGCTGAGATTGCAGAAACAAAGAATAGATCGTTCCTAGGTAAGGAAGTAGAAGTTATGATAGATGGTGTATCAGAAGAATCTGAATATATGCTAGAAGGAAGAACAAGAGGACAGGCTTTGGAAATAGACGGTAAAGTTTTAACCAATGACGGAACTGCTAAACCAGGGGAAATTGTAAAAGTGAAAGTAGAGCAAAACTTCGATTATGACCTTTTAGGTTCCGTAGTAGCAAATGAAGTTAACTAATCTTTAGGAGGAGTGAAGATGAGGATGAATGTGCCGAATAAATTAACCATGGCAAGAATGATTTTAGCAGTTCCATTTATTTATTTTCTAGGAATATCTAATGGAGATAATGGATTTGTATACAGAATGATAGCTTTAGTGTTGTTTATGGTAGCATCTATTACAGATTTTTTAGATGGATATATAGCTAGAAAAAATAATATGATTACAGATTTTGGGAAGTTGATGGATCCCTTAGCAGATAAAATATTAGTTATATCAGCATTAGTGGTGTTTGTAGAAGCTGGTTACTTACCCTCATGGATATCTATAGTTGTCTTGGCCCGGGAGTTTCTAATCAGCGGTATCAGGTCATTGGCAGCGGCCAATGGAGAGGTGATCCCAGCTGGGAACTTAGGTAAATATAAGACGACTGCTCAGATGGTAGGTATAATAATGATAATGATATTAGGAGTTACACAAATTGAAATATTAGGCATTCATTTAAATGTTTGGATAATGTTACCTTCTGTAATTTTGACTATATGGTCAGGGTGGGATTATTCAGTGAAAGCAAAACATTATTTTATGAATATGGAATAAACGGAGGAATAGATGTTTTTGATATATAAAATAGTAAGTTATGCAATAGAGATATTAAAAATTTTAATTTTATTGAGGATAATATTATCATGGATTGTCCCTCAGAGTAGGAATGAATTTATTGAGTTGATTTATACCGTTACAGAACCAATCCTAAAACCATTTAGAATAATGATTCCTTTAGGTGGCGCCAGATTAGATCTATCGCCAATTTTGGCATATTATGTACTAGGAATTGTAAAATATTTGATTTTTAGAATATTGAGTATGATCTCTTAGAAGTAATTCATGAATTATGCTTATAAAATGAATCACCCGTACGAAGTAAAAAAATTAATGGGGTCTGCCCGCCAAAGGCGGGCAGACTTCTTATCTTTAAAATTAAAAATTAAAAAAATTAGACAGAAAAGTAGATTGAAAGTTTAGTAGGAGGAAAGATGCATAAAGAGATAGAGTGTGAATACCATATACCTGTATTATATGAAGAAACTTTAGATAACCTAGTTACTAATATAGATGGGATATATGTAGACGGGACATTAGGTGGAGGAGGTCATTCAGAAGGAATAGTGAAAAGACTTTCGGAAAAAGGTGTATTAATTTCTATAGATCAAGATCAAAATGCCATTGATTTTGCAGGGGAAAGATTGGAAAAATATGGAGATAAAGTGAAAATATTTAAATCTAACTTTCAGGAGATGGATAGTGTAGTATATATGGCAGGGTACGATAAAGTAGATGGAATAATGATGGATATAGGAGTTTCTTCTAAACAACTAAATGATCCTGAAAGAGGGTTTTCATATAAATATAATACTCGTTTGGATATGAGAATGGATAAAAATATGCCTATTTCAGCCTATGAAGTTATAAACAACTATGAGGAAGAGGAGATCTCAAGGATTATATATGAGTATGGTGAAGAAAGATACGCCAGAAAGATAGCTAAATATATAGTTTATAACAGAGCAGAGAAAGCTATAGAAACCACTGGGGATTTGGTAACAGTAATAAAAAAAGCCATCAAAGGACATCCTAAGAAACATCCTGCTAAAAAAACATTCCAAGCTATAAGGATAGAAGTTAATAAGGAATTAGATGTTCTTAAAAATGTAATTGATAAAGCAGTAAACTTACTGAAACCAGGGGGTAGATTAGCTATAATCACCTTTCACTCATTAGAAGATAGAATAGTGAAACAAAAATTTAAAGAATTATCTACAGATTGTATCTGCCCATCGCATCTATTGGTTTGTCAATGCAATCATAAAGCTACGGTGAAACGTATAACAAGAAAACCAATTATTCCTAATACGGATGAGCTAGTATTTAATACTAGATCACATTCGTCTAAATTGAGAGTAGTAGAAAAATTATGAAACAAAAAAAGAAAATATTAATGGTTTTGTTACCGATAATTTTTTTAATTTTTATGGAAGGCTTACGCCTACATGATACTATAAAGGCAGTCAGAGTGAGTAAGGAGATCAAGGTACAAAAAAACAAAAATCTGAATCTACAAAAGGAAGTATCTAGAGAAAAAATAAAATTGGCAGAAAAAATGGACTTAAATACAATGAAAAAATATGCCGAGGAAGAGATTGGGATGAAAATTTCTAACACCATTAACCATGTCAAAATAAAAAAAAGTGTTTCAAAATGAAATAAAAAGGTTTGAAACTTGACTTTGGTTACTTTAGGTTGTATTATGAGTAAGTAGTGTGACAGTAAAATTTATTATAAAAAGGGGTAAAAATTGAAAAAAGGAAATATAGTAGAAATTAAAATAGATAAGATAATTTTTGGTGGAGAAGGATTAGGATATTATGGTGATCTAGTTATTTTTGTACCAATGTCTGTTCCTGGAGATGTTTTGGAAGTAGAGATAATTTCATTAAAAAAAACATACGGAAGAGCTCTTATAAAGAAGATAATAACACCTGGAACGGATAGAGTAGAGGGAAACAAAATAAGTTTTGAAGATTATCAGGGCTGTGATTTTGCTATGCTTAAGTATGATGAACAGTTAAAATATAAAAAACTCATGGTAGAAGATGTGCTTTCTAGTGTAGGAAAGGTAGAATTAAATAATGTAGAAATATTAGATACCGTAGGAGCAGAAAATCAATTTAACTATAGAAATAAAGTGATTGAACCTTTTGCCCGTAAAAACGGAAAAGTAATATCAGGATTCTTTAAAAGAAGATCTCACGAAGTTTTTGAAGTGGATGAAAATTTTCTTCAATCCAAACTTTCAAATGAAATCATATCTAGGATTAAAGAGCTCCTAAATGAAGCTAAATTAAGTGTATATAATGAAAAAGCTCATAAAGGGATATTGAGGCACATAATGGTTAGGACAACTTCATTTAATGAAGCTATGGTTGTACTCATAATTAAAGGGAAAGTAGATTCAAAAATAGAAGGGGTTCTAAACACTCTGTATAATGAGAATGATAAGGTCAAGTCTGTTTATGTTTCAATTAATAATAAAAGAACAAATTTCGCTTTAGGTGAGCAAAATATCCATCTATTTGGAGAAAAATATATTAAGGAAGAACTGTATGGAATTGAGTTTAATATATCTCCTACATCATTTTTTCAAATCAACATAGAACAGACTAAAAAACTATATGAGAAGGCGATCTCTTATTTTGATAATATAAAAAATAAAAATATAGTAGATGCCTATTCAGGAACAGGAACTATTGCTATGATCTTATCAAAAGATGCTAACAAGGTCTATGCTATAGAGATAGTGGAATCAGCAACAAGAGCTGCGTTAAAAACAAGTGTAGAAAATAAGATAGAAAATATAGAATTTATAAATGGTAAAGCTGAGGAAAAATTAATTGAACTAATCGAAGCAGGTAATCAAATAGATTCAATAATATTTGATCCTCCTAGAAAGGGAGTAGCACAGAATATATTGGAAAAATTATCTGAAACGGAGATAAAAGAAGTGGTATACATATCATGTAACCCTTCAACATTTGCTAGAGATACGCAGATATTAGAGAGAGAGGGATATCTGTTGACCAAAGTTTGTCCATTAGATATGTTTCCTAATACCAGTCATATCGAGGTAGTAGGTAAATTTAAAAAGAAGGGATAATTCATAAATTATCTATGCAGGAGGAGATATGGAAGTTAAATTGATAATTTTTTTGATCATAGCTTATTTCATGGGATCTATTCCAACAGGTGTAGTCATAGGAAAAAAATTCAAAGGTATAGATATCAGGGAGCATGGGAGTAAAAATACCGGTGCAACCAATGCTTACAGGGTACTTGGGTTACAGTATGGGATAATTGTTCTTTTAGCAGATGCCTTAAAGGGATATTTACCGATTTTTCTAGCAAGTTTAGCCGGAATAACTGGATGGCAGCTTATTTTGGTAGGCTTAGTGACAATAGTTGGTCATACCCTGTCGATATTTTTAAAATTTAAAGGCGGGAAAGGTGTAGCTACTAGTTTAGGAGTATTTTTATACTTAGTTCCAAATATAGTTTTAATTTTAGTGGTTGTATTTATACTGATTGCATTTTCAACTAAATATGTATCTTTGGCTTCTATATCAGCAGCAGGATTATTTCCGATATTAGTAATGTTTATGCCTGTAAATGAAGAACTAGGGAAATGGAATATCTTTGGGTTTGCCCTTATAATAGCTTTATTTGTGATATTCAAGCATAGAAGTAATATCCAGAGATTGTTGCATGGGAATGAAAATAAATTTGGAGCTAAAAAATAATTTTAACAAATAAAATATTTCAAATGATTTTAAAAAGGGAGTAAATTATGGGGAAAATTGTAGTTATGGGAGCAGGTTCTTGGGGAACAGCTCTTGCTAGGATTATAGCGTCTAAAGGAAATGAGGTAACCCTATGGGATTACAACGAAGAGAGGGCAAAATTGTTGCAAAAAAGCAGGGTAAATAATAAGTTTTTATCCAATGCTAAATTTCCAGAAACTTTACAGGTGACATCTGAGGTAGAAGGGTTACTAGATGGGGCAGAATACCTTATCATGTCTGTACCATCTCAAGTGTTGAGATCTGTTATAGGCAAGATCAGTAATCAATTGACAGAAAAAACAATAATCGTTAACACTGCTAAAGGGATAGAGATATCTACAGGGATGAGATTATCCCAAGTGATTAAGGATGAAATATTGGGTAAGTTTCATAAAAATATTGTAATCCTTTCTGGTCCTACCCATGCAGAGGAAGTTGCTAAAAATCTTCCATCTACAATAGTAGCTGCTGGAGAATCTGGCTGTGCTAAAAAAATACAAGAATTATTTAATACAGAAAGTTTTAGAGTGTATGAGAGCAATGATATTATCGGGGTAGAATTAGGCGGGGCTGTAAAAAATGGTATTGCAATAGCTGCTGGTATAGCTGATGGAATGGGATTTGGAGACAATACAAAAGCAGCTCTTATAACTAGAGGTTTAGCAGAAATAGTAAGATTCGGTGAGGCTTTAGGCGCTAAAACAGAGACTTTTTCAGGGCTTACTGGAATGGGAGACTTGATAGTGACATGTGCTAGTACTCATAGCAGAAATAGATATGTGGGACAAAAACTAGGTGAAGGAAAAAAATTACAAGAGATCTTAGATGAGATGGAAATGGTAGCTGAAGGAGTACCGACTGTGAAAGCCGTTTACGAATTAGCTCAAAAGAAGAAGGTGTCAATGCCAATATTAGAAGGTGTCTACAAGGTATTATATGAAGATAAATTAGCAACTGAAATGGTTAAAGAATTGATGACTAGAGACTTAAAGAGAGAATTTTAAAACTAAGGATGATGAGACTATGGAAAGAACAAAAGATTTAGTATCTTTATATTTAAAAGATATTAGGCAGTATGAAATTTTGACAAAGGAAGAGGAATTAAAGTTACTTATAGCAGCTAAAAATGATTGTGAGGAATCTAAGGAAAAATTAATTTTGTCTAACTTACGGTTGGTAGTGAATGTAGCCAAAAGATATACTAGAAAAGGACTGGGTTTAATGGACCTTATCAGTGAAGGTAATTTTGGGCTTATTCATGCTATTAAGAAATTTGATGTAGAGAAGGGGTTTAGGTTTTCAACCTATGCAGTTTGGTGGATTAAACAATCTATAACTAAGTCTATTATTAGTAAGGGAAGGGAAATAAGAATTCCATCTTATAAATATGATATGTTGAATAAAGTAAATAAATATATTATGAATCATGTGATGAAAACCAGTAAATACCCTAATTTTAATGAAATATCAAAGGGCTTAGATATGCCGGAGGATAAGATTCAAAAAGTAATGTTAGAATTTCAAGATCTGATGTCTTTGAATGCTTCTATAGGAGAGGATATTTTCTTAGAAGACACCATAAGTCAACCTGAGGAACAGTCTCTTGAAAATCAAGTTTTGAGAGGAATAGGAAGGGAAGAGATCATTAAGATGTTAGATGCTCTGAAACCTCGTGAAAAAGAGATAGTAAAATTAAGGTATGGAATAGATGGGTATGATATCCATACTTTAGAAGAGATTGGTAAGACATTTAATATTACTAGAGAAAGAGTGAGACAGATTGAGAAAAAAACCTTATTAAAACTTAAAACAAGATTTAGTGAGGAATTGAGACCCTATTTATTTAATTAATGTAAGTTCCCCGCCTTTTTTTGGTGGGGAATCTTTAATTTTAATGAGAGATGTGGTAAAATGAATTAAATTAGATTCTTCTTTTTTATGGTTTCATGAGGTTACGAATGTTAGGGGATTCGTGTAGTTAAAAAGAATTTCCTAAATGTAAAGTAATAGAAACCAAAGATTGATAAAGGAGTTGAGCATATGGGAGGTAAAATTGAAAATAAAAGTAAATAAACAAGAATTTTTAAAAACTTTAAGGATAGTGAGTAAGGCTATCACGGAAAATAAAATAAGGCCTATTATTTCAGGCGTGTATATGGAGGCTGTTGACTCCACGATAATTTTAAAGGGAACAAATTTAGAATTAACAGTTACATCTAAGATGGAAGGAGAGGTAATCAAGGGTGGAAACCTGGTATTTTCCCATCAATTGGTGGAAGAATATCTAAAAGAGATTAGTGATCCAGAGGTAACTCTTAGTATAGATAAAGGAACTCTTTTAATCGAAACAGAAGATTCATCTTCTGAATTTTCTGTTTTTGATGCTGATGAATATCCAAAAATCAGAGGATTTCAAGGAGGAAAAGAGTATAATCTGTCTACAGAAATCTTTGTAAACTTATTGGAAAAATCAAAGTTTGCAGCTTCTCAAACTACAGATAATATATCTATAAATTGTCTTAGGATGGAATTAGAAGGTGGAATGTTGAAATTAATATCAACAGATACATACAGACTAGTTTATATAACTGAACAAGTAGACTTAGATGGGAAATTAAAGGTTAGTATCCCTCTAAAAAGTGTAGAAGCCATGATAAAAATTTTAGTTTCAAAAAAAGTAAAGGATATTACCTTTGCATATGAAGGAAATCAAGTTAAATTCATAGTGGGAGAAACTGAAATATTAACTAGAGTAATTGATCTACCATTTCCAGATTATGATGGGATATTAAGTGCAACAGGATACAACAAAGAAGTTTTAATAGATTCAGCTGAATTTAAAAATATTCTTAAGAGGGTTCAGATCTTTGTAAGAAATAATGCAGAATCTAAAAATAGTGGGATATTTGAATTTAAAGGTGATATTTTAGAGGTAAGTGGGATATCAGAAATTGCTAAAATTAATGAAACTATAGGGATAAAAAAAGAGGGAGAAGATCTGAAAATTTCTCTTAATGTAAAGTTTTTATTGGATTATCTTTCTTTTGTAGAGAAGGGGAAAAATGTTACATTGAGTCTATCGACATCTTGTGGTGCTGTAGAATTAACGATAGAAAATGAAAAGAATTTTAAATATCTAGTGATGCCTTTAGCATTAAAAGATTAAAAATATAAGTGAGCTCAAGTTTTGGTTAAAATTTGAGCTTTTTTTGACGGTGTAATTTTAATATGATATACTGATAAGAGTACCATGCGTAAGAATACCTTGATTAAATAAGGTTTATAAAGGTTTTTATCTATAGACCTGATGGAGAAGATAATATGTTGAAATTAGTTATTTTAAGGTGGGTATATCTCATATTTTACCTTCTAGTGATCATAGCTAGAAAATTTTCCAAAGAAGAGATTGAAAATAGTAAGGTCTCCAAGATATTTATCCGTTTTAATAATAATGTTGTGTTAAAACGATGTAAGGATACACCAGCAAATAGGGTGTCGATCTTACTTCCTCATTGTATTCAAAACTATGAATGTCCGTTAAAGGTGACATCCACAGTGGGAAATTGTAAGGAATGCGGGAAGTGCAAAGTAGGAGATATACTAAAATTACAGAGGGAATATGACATAAAAGCTAAAATTGCTACTGGAGGGACATTAGCTCGTAAGTTTTTGAAAGAAACAAAACCAAAACTTGTAATAGCTGTAGCCTGTGAAAGAGATTTAGTAGCAGGAATCTATGATGCTTTTCCAATGTCTGTATACGGTGTATTCAATAAAAAAATAAATGGGCCATGTTTTAATACCGACCTTTCAATTAAAGAGATTGAGAGTGTACTTAAAAAATTAAGATAGGAGAAATTCATGAAAAAAAAATTATTTATTTTGTCCCTTTTGATTGTAATAGGGAGTCAAATTTTTGCTACAGATAGAGATGATATGAAATACATTGATAAATTATACGAAGCCAAAGAATATTCCATGGCTACAGATGAATTGAAAACCTTTGTAGGGAAATACCCTGACAGCAGGTATCAAAAAGTAGCACTGGAGAGACTATCTAAGACTCTATACCTAGATAAAAACTATAAGAGTTCTGCAACTTATTTTAATCAATATTTAAAATTGGAAAAATTAAAAAGAGATGAAAAAGATGAAGCACATTATTATTTAGCTAGAAATTTAATCTATCTAAAGGATTATAATGGAGCAAAAAAAGAGATCAACTTAATAAATAAAAATTCTCTTAAAAAAATAGATGCTGTCTATTATCTGGGAATATCCTACTATGAAAATGGCAGATATGAAGAGGCTAAAAAAACTTTTAAGTATCTTATTACTAAACCTACAAGATCAAAAGATGCTCTCCTATATATATCTCTGTCGTCTTACAATAACAAGGAATATGTGAATAGTACCATCTATTTAGATGAATATTTAAAGGGATCAACTGAGGGAAAAAATATAGAGTTAGCCAGTTATATGTATGGAATGAATCAATATAAGCTGGGCAACAATGATCTAGCTATAAAAAAATTAATAGAGGTAGAGACAAATTATCCTCAGAGTGAATATATAGCGGATGTAAGATACGGTCTTTTGGATATCTATCTATCTAATGAAGAGATGACAAAAGCAGATGAATACTATAAGAAATTAATGGGTGGAAACAATGAGGGAAAAGCTAATATACTTTTAGCTAATTATTATTTTGCTCAAAAAAATTATGAGACGTCTATGAAATATTACGAACTAGTAAATAATTCTAACGATGCTAAAGTTATATATGGATCAGCCTTTAGTATGTTCAAAGTAGGAGAGTCAAAGGGTGGTACAGAGGGTAAAAAGTTAGTTGAACAATCAAAAAAAACTTTTAAAAATCTTCTGAGAACAAATTTAAATTCCGAAGGAAT
Source organism: Psychrilyobacter sp. (assembly GCF_037132775.1). Lineage (GTDB taxonomy): Bacteria > Fusobacteriota > Fusobacteriia > Fusobacteriales > Fusobacteriaceae > Psychrilyobacter. Next base: position 59,773 of record NZ_JBAHZY010000140.1, on the reverse strand, counting down.
CTACTATATGGCATTGATAGATTTTAGAGCTAAAAAATATAGTGAAGTGATAAAAAATTTAAAAGCTTATGATGAATCGAAGATGAAGAGGGAATACAAAAGCAATATAGATCTCTTTTTGGGGAAATCATATTTTGAAACAAAAAACTATAAAAAATCTAGGACTTATTATACTGACGTATACAATAGAACACAAAGTAAGGAAGGCCTTTATCAACTGATCTTGGTTAACAGTAAATTAAAAGATTTGAAGAACACAAGATTAAGATTCAATGAATATAGAACTAAGTTTTCTACAGATATAGAGTATAGACAAAAGATCTACCTTATAGTTGGGAATACATATTATAAAGGTGGGGATACAAAAGGAGCTAAAGATACTTATAAAGAATACCTGAGATCCTACAATGATACTAAAATTTCAGAAAATTTAATAACTATCTTAGTAGCAGCTGGAAGTTATAAGGAATTAATAATTTATCTGACTCCTCAGCCTAAAACAGCAGAAAATAGATATCTTTTAGGAGTTGCATACCTAGGACTTACACAATATGAAAAAGCAATAGAAAAATTTGAAGGTGTAATAACAGGAAAAGATGCAAATTTATTTCAAAAAGAAAAATCTAACTACAATTTAGTAAAAGCTCATTTTGCTGCTAAAAATTATGGAGATGCTATAAAATCTGCAAGACAATATTTTGCAGTGAAAGAATACAAAAGATATAAAAATGAAGTGATGGATTTAGAAGCCCTTTCGAACTTTAGACTAGGGAAATATCAAAAGGCCAGGGGAATATTTTCTGAATTAGGAAAAAATTCCAAATATAAGGAATATAGTAGCTTTCAAATAGCTGAGACATATTATAATGAGGGGAAGTTTGATCTATCTTTTAAAGGGTACAACGATCTCTATGAAGAAAATAAAAATGGCAAATATGCAATAGTATCTCTGTATTGGGGGATAAATATCCTTTATACCCAAGAAAATTATGAAGATGTGATTAAAATAAGTGAGGAATTCAATTTAGAATATCCAGAGAGTAACTATATAGCAGATGTTAATTTTTATAGGGCTGATGCATATTTTAAATTAAATGATACAAAGAATGCAGCTAAAACGTATATAAAGATATATCAAGAAACAGCTGATGAAAAGCTAAAAAATAAAACTGCTAAGGAGCTTACAACCTTATATTATAACGTGGATGACTATGAAAATGCTAACCTATGGAAGGAAAAAATAAGTGATTCCAATGAAAAAATATATTTGTCGGCACTTATCTATGAAAAACAAGGGAAGACAGATCTAGCTATAGTAGAATATAAAGAATTGATAGATAATGTAGAGTATGGAAGTAAGGTGAACTTTAATTTAGCAACTTATTACTATAAGGAAAAAAACTATGATGAGTCAAAAAAATATTATGAAAATATATTGGATGTAGAAGATGGTCCATATAAAGATACTGCTACATATCGTATAGGGCAGATATACTTTAAATCAAAGGATTACAGTAAGGCACTTAGAAACTTTATGAAGGTAGAGCTTTTATATGAAAAGAGTAGTCTAAGGGAAGCGGCAAAATTAAAGATTGCAACGACTTATGAGATTCAGAAAGCAGATGAAAAAGCTAAAAAAACTTATGAAGAGTTTTACGAAACTTATCCTGAAAGTAAGTACAGAGGGCTAGTATTGGAAAAACTATTGGTGATAAACCTAAATGAAGAAAAAATAGAGGAAGCTAAGAGATATTATGATGAATTTTTGATAGCGAATGAAGAAGTGGCAGAAGGGTATACTTTATATTTTATTGAAAAAAAAGAAAAAACGGCACAGTTAAATACTGAAAAAAACCAAGAAAAAGTAGAAGAAGAAAAAATAATAAAAGAATAGTTAGGAGGAGAAGATGAGAAGATTTATAAGTGGATTACTATTAATAATGATGTCGATGGGGATTTTTGCAGAGGAAAGTGGAGCAGAGATTCAAAAGGAAGTCAGTGGTATAAATAAAAGTACTACAACAGAGGGGAGAATATTATTGGAGGGGCAAGAAAAAGATCCTACAATACAGGCAGTGGATCTAAAATTAATAAATAATGGAAATCAAAGATTAGAGACTATGAATATAGATTACAATCAAACTGAACAAACAGATGATATTTTAGCTGATATAAGTGAGACAAAAACACAACCTAACTATGTGGTATGGGGATTGACTATATTAGGAATATTAGTAGCAGGATTAGCATTGAGCTCAAAATAACTCAGAACTTGGCCACCAATGAACACCAATTTTAATATTTGTATATCTTTAGTGTGGATTGGTGGCAAAAATAAATAAAAATAAAAAGGAGACTTAATCATGATAGAAATATTTAAGAGTGGTGGAATGTTGATGTACGGAATTCTCCTACTATCAATATTAGGAACAACAGTAATAATAGAGAGATTCGTATATTTTTTAAAGAATGAAAAAGGAATAAAAAACCAGCTAAAAGCACAGTTAGAAGAAGCAATTACTTCTAAAGATAAGGAGTTAGCTATAAGTTTATGTGAAAGTGGAAATTCATCTAGTTTAAAAGTGTTGAAAGAACTGATATTAGAGCACGATTTCGATGAAAAGGTAGATATAGAGTATTTGGAAGAAAAAGCTAGAGAAAGAGCATTGATAGAGATTCCTAAATTAGAGAATCATATGTGGTTATTAGGAGTAGTAGCTCATGTAACCCCATTGGTAGGATTATTAGGAACTGTATCTGGAATGATCGTAGCATTTAGAGTCATTGCAGTAGTGGGATCAGGAAAGCCAGAGATGCTAGCAGATGGGATATCTCAGGCATTAATTACTACAGCAGCAGGGCTTACAGTAGCTATACCAGCACTTATATTATATAATTATTATAATAAAAAGATCGATCATGTGGTAAATGAAATAGAAAGAACTGCCGTTGAGTTTATCAATTCTCTTAGAAAATAAGGGGGATAATATGAAAATACAGAGATTGAAAAGGAAAAACAGTAAAAATTTGATGCTAGATATGACTCCATTGATAGATGTAGTGTTTTTACTCCTAATATTTTTTATGGTGGCTACAACATTTCAAGATGTAGATTCTAGTGTAAATATTGAACTACCAAAATCTAGTTCAGAGCATAAGATAAGTATCAAAACTTTAGAGGTGAAGATAAATAAAGATTTAGAAATATATCTTATAGTGAAGAATCTAAATGGTAAAAACGAGATGATGAAAGTAGATCAAGGAGATCTTAAAGAAAAGTTAGGACAAAGATTAGAACTCACAGAGGATAAAAATGTAGTTATAAGTGCTGATAAGAGTGTAAACTACCAATCTCTTATAGAGGTGTTAGATATAGCTAAGGAAGCGGGAGCAGGTTCATTAGACCTTAATACTGAAAGTTTAAATTAGGAGGTGATAAGGTGAAAACAGATAGAAATGATTATTTTAATAAGATATTTGTAGGAGTCCTTATCCTTCATATAATTTTTCTCTATATAATGCCAGGTTTAAAAAAAATAGTGATAGAAAAGCCAAAAGTGGTTCGAATTAGATTTGGCGATAATGTTGATCCTATAGATATTGCTCCTAAAAAAAATATTGAAAAAAAGAAGAATTCTCAAGTTATAGAGGGAAAAGAAGTAAAAATTGTAGATGAAAAAGAACAGATAAAAAAAGAAATTTCTAAAAAGATAGAGAAAAAAGTAAAACCCAAAAAAATCTTACAGATGACCCAATCATTTGATGATTTGGATATACTGGAAAGCTTAGATTCAGAGAGAGAGATCAATAGAAGTGAAGCAGAACTTAAGCCCAAGATAATAAAGGTTTCAGAGGTTGAAGATAAAAATAGAATGAACGAAATTGAAGATAGAAAATTAAATGAAGTCACTGATAATTTCAAAGATAGAATCGAGGAAAGTTTAGATGTGGTGGGAACTGAAATACCTCAGGACGGACCAGAAAAAATAATGGTAAAAAATGATCTGACAGATGGGGTAAAAGATATAAAATGGGATAAACTGATGAGTGAGGAAAATCCAAATATAGTGGGGCCTAAATCAGGGTTAAAAGTAGGGTCTATGGACGGTAAATCTAAAGTTATTTGGGATCCATCTAATAAAGATCCTGAATATCCTCTGGAAGCAGAAAAAAATGCTCAAACTGCCGATGTAAAAATAATCTTAGATGTAGATGTAGATGGGAAGGTACTTAAAGTAAGATTAATAAAAACAGGAGTAGATGTGATAGACAGAGCTGTAGAAAGTATAGCCCGTGACTGGAATGTAAAACTTATAAATAACGGAATGGCTGCAAGAGGAAGTGTCGTGGTAGAATATAAATTCAAGTTAAAGGGCAGGTAGTAGATGAATATATTGGGAATAAATTTAACAAAAGAAATAAAGGAATCACTGTTGGAGAATTTAGATGGAGATTTTTCATTTGAAAACAGCTATACTAATGTAGAAGATTATATAGGAAGTGCTAAATATAATCTAATAGTTATGGATATAGATGGGTTAGAAGAATTAGATAAAACAAAAACAGTTATAAAAGAAATATATGAAAACCAGAGTAAAGCTATAATTGTAGCCTTGGGAGAAAGAGCAACCTTAGACTTAATAGCTTGGGCAATTCAACTGGGAGTATATGATTACCTACTCAAACCAATTGAAGAAGACGAAGTAATAAAGATTGTCGAAAAAGCATTAAAAGATCAAAAATTAAAGGCTGAAAAACTGAAGAAAAAAGAAACTCCCAGGGGAACTGTAATTGGAAACAGTCCTAAGATGGTAGAAGTTTATAAGAAAATAGGTAAGGTAGCTACAAATAAAATACCGGTACTCATAAGTGGAGAAAAGGGAAATGGTAAAAAAGCGGTGGCAAAATCTATTCATAGGTTCAGCTGTTTGAAGGAAAAACCATTTGTCAGTGTAAACTGTACAGCATATCAAAAAGAGTTCTTAGACAGAAAATTATTTGGATATGAGAAGGGGAATATATTTGAATCCCAGGTAGAACAAATCGGTATATTAGAAAAAGGTTATGGTGGATCGATCCATTTAGGAAATATAGAATCGCTGGATCTGACTCTGCAGGCAAAATTATTAGGAGTACTTCAAGAGAGTGCCTTTTTTAGAGTAGGAGGATCAAAGCTCATTAAAACCGAGATTAGAATCATAGCTACTACCAGTGTAAACTTAGAAGAACTGATAATGAATGGAAACTTCATAGAAGAACTATATCATAGATTGAGAATATTGGAGATAGAAATACCGCCACTTAGAGAAAGAAAAGATGATATCCCTCTTATGATCCATCATTTTATTAAAAGGTTCAATGAGGAATTTTCTAAGGCGATAAAAGGAGTATCTACTCCAGCCATGAAGAAAATAATGAGATATGACTGGCCAGGAAATGTAAGGGAATTAAAATCAGCTATAAAATCAGCCATGGTATTATCTAGAGGTAGAAGTATCTTAGTAGAGGATCTGCCGTCAAATATTATAGGGAATAAAACTACCAAAAGAAGGGGAGATATCCAAGATTGGATATTATCTGACTGGGTAGAGGGAGAGATCCAAATGCTACAGGCGTCTAATCAAAAGGATTACTATGCTAATATAATATCTAGAGTTGAGAGAGAATTGATCAGACAGGTATTAGAAGTAGCCAATGGAAAAAAAGTAGAAGCAGCAGAAACACTGGGAATTACAAGAAATACACTACGAACAAAGATGAATAACTATAATTTAGATTAGAGTTTGAGGAGATAAGATGCATATAACACTTTATAGAAAGTATAGACCTAGTACCTTTGAAGAGGTAGCTGGAGAAACCGATATAATAAAAACTATAAAAAATTCTTTAAAGGAAAATAGAATGGCTCATGCATATTTATTTACAGGGCCAAGGGGAGTAGGAAAGACAACTACTGCAAGACTGATAGCTAAGGGATTAAACTGTATGGAAAATGGTGTTACGGATACACCTTGTAATAAGTGTGAAAACTGTATAGATATCAGCAAAAATAATTTTATAGACTTGATAGAAATTGATGCTGCATCAAATCGTGGAATAGATGAGATGAGATCATTAAAGGATAAGATAAATTATCAGCCGGCAAAGGGAAGGAAAAAAGTATATATAATAGATGAGGTCCATATGTTAACTAAGGAAGCATTTAATGCTCTCCTAAAGACATTAGAAGAGCCACCAGCTCATGTTATCTTTATTCTGGCAACTACTGAACCGGATAAGGTATTAGAGACTATTATCTCAAGGTGCCAGAGGTATGATTTTAAACCTGTCAACCTAAAAGAATCTGTGGATCACCTCCTTATGATAGCTAGATCTGAAGGGGTAGAAATAGATGATTTGAGTCTAAGGTTGATCTATGAAAAATCTGGTGGAAGTATGAGAGACGCTATCTCTATCTTTGAAAAATTAATAACTTCATGTTATGGCGAGGGGATCACTTTAGAAAAGACAGAGAGAATACTAGGAGTTATTCCAGAAAAAAAACTAGCAGAATTTTTGAAGATTATCTTAAAGAATGATCTAGTTAATGGGATCAAATTTTTAGATGATTTGTGGAATGATTCTATAAATGTAGAGGAATTCTTGAAAAGTTTTGCTTATTATCTTAAGGAAATGATGATTGAAAAAAAATCACCTTTTAAGACAATGAAATCTATAGCCATCATAGAAGATATATTTGAAGTGATGGGCAAATTCAGGTATGAAGAGGATAAAAGGATCTTAGGTTATGTAATTTTGCATAAGATAACAGAATTTAAAGAGAGTATAGAGGCAATTCATGAATTGCCCGTACAAGAAAAAATAGTAGAGAAAATAGTGGAAAAAATAGTATATGTAGAAAAAGAGGTCTCTCAAAAGGTAGTAGAAACTCCTAAGGTAGCAGAAAAAACAGTGGATATAAGCATAGAGGATGTCAGGACAAATTGGAATGACATAGTAAATGAATCTAAAAGAAGAAAGATGCCACTGATCTCATTTTTATCTACTGCTACACCTACTAAAGTAGAAGATGGAGTCCTTCATATTGGATTCTATGCAGAGAACAGATTTCATAAGGAAAGTATGGAAAAACCATATTATAACGATATATTCTTAGGAGTACTCAAAGATAAATTTGGAGGAAGGGTAGCTACAAAGTATGATCTTTTAAATGAAAAGAATAAAGTTGTGGAGGAAAAGAGTGATTTTGTGGAAAGAGTAGTGGACTTTTTTGACGGTGAGCTTATCTAACTCTTAACTAATTATGGGAATTATGATACAATGAAGACTATGAAAATAGGTGGAAAGGAGGAACAAATCATGATAAAAGTAACTTTAAATATTATCTTATTGTTTTTAGCATCATCATTGATACCCTTGGGATCGTTTATCTTGCCGGCATATAAAATAAAAAAAATGCCCAAGTTAAATTCTAAGAATAGACTTTTTACAAATTTAATTTCTGGTGGGGTAATATATTTTATAGATGATAAATTGTTTTTTGTCTATGTAGTTTTTTTCCTCTTATTGGAGGGACTTTATTATTTGTTTGAAAGGACTTCTATAGAAATATTTGACAGGATTTTTATTTCAACTACAATAACTACAGCAATGGGATACCTACTCATGAGAACATTTATTGGGACACCAGATGATCTGATGACAATCTTAGATGGTATATATAAGGAATATCTAATTTTAGACCAAACTATGATAACTACCATGATGGGTTATATTAAACAACATCTATTAGTTATAGTGTTTACCTATTCATTGGTGATAAATTATTTCACATATTTTATAGTAAAGGGGAAAACATACAGAGAGTGGAATATTTCCTACTTATGGGTACTTGTATATATAATTACATTTTTAATAGATAAGACTCTGAAAATCGACAATTTTTATGTTAAAAATTTATATTCAATAACTACTTTGATCTATATAATTTATGGAATTAAAGTGTTATACAGTGTGTTTAGAGAAAAGATAGGATGGAGAGTTTATGGGAAATCCTTAGCAATAGTAACTGCTTGTTTTTTTCCAATAGGGATCTTTATTTTAGGCGTAATGAATAGTTTTGGGATAATAAAAATAAATAAAAGGAGGAAATAAAATGTCAAAGATAAAAGTGATACTTAATACAGATGTAGCAGGACAAGGAAGAAAGGGTGACATAGTAAGTGTATCGGAAGGGTATGCTAAAAATTTCTTATTAAAAGGAAATAAAGGAATTATAGCCACTGATGAAGAGATGAAAAGATTAGAGGCAAAAAATAATAAAGCGGCAGCAAAAGATCAAGCTGAAACTGCTGTAGCAGAGGGACAGGCTAAAGTATTAGGAGAAAAAACTTTATTTATGAAGGTAAAAGCTGGAGAGAATGGAAAGGTATTTGGTTCTATAACTAATAAAGAGATATCTGAGGCAATAAAAACTCAATTTGATATGGTAATAGACAAGAAAAAAATAGATGGAAGTATAAAAAAAATAGGTGAACACAAAGTGAACTTAAAATTACACAAAGGTGTAAAGGCTAGCTTAAAAGTAATAGCTGAAAGAATGTAGGGGTAAATATGCAAGGTATAGATAAGTTAAAGATGGTTCCAACCAGTTTAGAAGCAGAAAGATCGGTATTAGGTGGGGTTTTATTAAAACCTGATGCCCTAGAAGATGTTATAGAGATTGTAAAATCAACTGACTTTTATAAAGGAGCACATAGAAATATTTTTGAAGCAATGTTATTTGCTTATTCTAAAGGGGAAGTGATAGACCCTATAGTTTTGATAAATACATTAAAAAAACAAAATAAATTTGAAGAAAGTGGTGGAGAAGCTATTCTCTATGAGATTATAGAACAGGTTCCTACTGCTGCAAATATCTTGAATTATGCCAGAATAGTGAAGGAAAAATCTACCCTGCGTAAATTAGGAGATATTGGTACTCAAATAGTGGAGATGACCCATGAAGGTTATGAAGATATAGATGATATCTTGGATAAAGCTGAAGGGATGATCTTTAAGATAGCTGAAAATAAAGAGCGTAAAGATGTAATAGAGGTAAAAGATATTATATCGCAGGAATACGAAAGATTGGAAAAATTGATGGACAACAAAGGAATGACTACTGGAATCTCCTCGGGATTTAAACATTTTGATGAGATGACCAATGGTTTTCATCCTTCAGACCTAGTGATCTTAGCAGCCAGACCAGCCATGGGTAAGACAGCATTTGTTCTGAACATGGCACTGCATGCGGCTATAGAAGAGAAAAAAAGTGTCATGATATTCAGTCTGGAGATGTCCAACTCCCAATTACTTCAGAGATTCTTATCTGCAAAGGCTAGGATTCCTCTTTCAAACCTAAGAAATGGTTTTTTAGAAGCAGATCATTGGGTAAAGCTGGGATCAGCAAGTTCAAAATTAGCGGAATCTAGTATCCAGATAGCGGATATGCCTAATATAAATGTTATGGAAATAAGAGCCATGGCAAGAAGAGCCAAGGCAGCAGGAAAATTAGATATGATAATCATAGACTATTTACAGCTCATACAGGGTAGAGATAAAAATGGTGAATCCCGTCAACAAGAGATCTCAGATATATCTAGATCACTTAAAATAATAGCCAGAGAATTAGAAGTACCGGTAATAGCACTGTCTCAGCTTTCACGTGGTCCTGAACAAAGAGCTGACAGAAGACCAATGTTATCAGACCTGAGAGATTCAGGAGCCATCGAGCAGGATGCCGATATGGTAGTTTTTATCTATAGAGACGACTACTATAACGAAGACAGTGAAGATAAGGGAATTGCTGAAATTATCATAGGTAAACAGAGAAATGGTCCTGTAGGAACGATAAAACTGCGGTTCTTCCATGAATATGCGCAATTTAGAGATTACACTACAAGTATAAGTTAACTCTTTCTGTCCTGTCGGACATCTTCCTCCTCGTAAAGGGAAGAACTTCTAAAAAAAAGAGCAATAAAAGTTAGGGTGCAAGTCTGCTTTTTATAAATATATATATATATAAAAGGAGATAAAAAAGGATGAAAAAAAAAGTAGAACTCTTGGCTCCAGCAGGGAATTTTGAAAAGTTAGAGATGGCATTTCATTATGGTGCTGATGCAGTGTTTTTAGGTGGAAAAGAATTTAGTTTAAGAGCAGGTGGACACAACTTCGATAGAGAAGAATTAGTAGAAGCTGTCAAATATGCTCATGCAAGAGATAAAAAAATATGGGTAGCATTAAATATAATTCCACATAATGATGAGATGGATGCTTTACCGGAATATGTACAGTTTTTAGAAAAAACAGCTGGAGTGGATGGTGTTATAGTAGCAGATTTAGGGGTTTTAGAGATAGTTAAAGAAAATTCAAACTTACAGATAAGTGCAAGTACTCAAGCAAGCAACACTAACTGGAGATCGGTTAAGATGTGGCAGGAGATGGGTGCTTCGAGAGTTGTCCTAGCTAGAGAGGTATCTTTAGAGAATATAAAAGAAATCAGAGCCCGTGTTCCAGATATTGAGATAGAAGTGTTTATTCATGGAGCACTATGTATGTCTGTATCAGGTAGGTGCTTACTTAGTAATTACATGATAGGAAGAGATGCTAATCGTGGTGATTGTGCTCAATCTTGTAGATGGAAATATAATGTGATGGAAGAGGATGAAAATGGAGATAAAAAGCCTGTATATACTGGAGATGAAGCTACACATATATTTAACTCAAAAGATCTATGTGCAATTGAATTCATAGATCAAATATTAGATATAGGTGTTGATTCACTGAAAATTGAAGGAAGAATGAAGGGTATTTATTATGTTGCAACAGCTGTAAAAGTTTATAGAGAAGCAGTTGATAGATATTATGAAGGGAACTTTAAATACAGTGAAAAATGGTTAAAAGAGCTTGAGACAACATCTCACAGAAAATATACATCTGGTTTCTATTTTAATAAACCAGGTTCAGATTCACAAAACTATAACAATAGAAATTCATATAGTCAAAGTCACCAATTGGTTGCAAAAGTAGCAGAAAAACTAAGTGAAAATGAGTATATCTTAGAAGTAAGAAATAAAATATTTGCTGGTGAAGAGCTAGAAGTAGCAAGTAATAACGGTAATCCAAAAATTATTGTATTACCAGAGATGGAGATTACAAGGAAGAAAATAACGAGTATGGTGACTGAAGCTAACCCTAACTCTGTTGTAAGGGTAAAGATAGATGCAGATATCAATAGACTTGATATGATAAGAAGAGTTTTACCGGAAGCAGAATAGAGATAAAAGAAACATGACGTTCCATCCAGATAGGCATAATTTAGGTCTATGAAAATATTATGAAAATGAAGGTGCAAGAAATTCATGAGATTTTTAAGGAGTAAAAGATGAAAAGAACAGAATTAGTAGCCCCAGCAGGGAATATGGAAAAATTAAAGTTAGCTTTTGAAAATGGAGCCGATAGTGTATTATTAGGTGGTAAAAAATATAACCTAAGAACAGGGAGTCATAATTTTACAGATGAAGAACTAGAAGAAGCTGTAAGTTATGCCAAAGAAAATAGTAAAAAAATATGGGTAACACTGGATATTATTCCACACAACCATGAATTAGAAGGTTTAGATGAATATGTTAAATTTTTAGAAATTGTTGGTGTTCATGGTGTTGTAGTAGGAGATTTAGGAGTTTTTCAAATTGTTAGAGAATTTTCTAGTTTAAAGATAAGTGTATTAACTCAGGCAAGCAATACTAATTTTAGAGCTGTGAGGATGTGGCATAAGTTGGGAGCTTCTAGAGTTATCTTGGCTAGAGAAATATCCATTGAAAATGTAAGAGATATTAGAAAAAAAGTACCTGAGATAGAATTAGAAATATATGTTCATGGAGCTATGCATATGTCTACTTCTGGTAGAAGTTTATTAACTAGCTATATGTCTTCTAAGGAAGAAAACTTGGATTCAAATAATGCACAGTGGAAATATTTGGTAGAGGAGCAAACAAGACCTGGAGAATATATGCCGGTATTTGAAGATGAGCATGGAACTCATATATTTCATTCAAAAGATCTATGTTCCATTGAAAATTTAGATAAAATTTTAGAATTAAGCGTAGATGCTATAAGAATTGAAGGAAGAATGATGAATAACGATTACTTAACAACAGCAGTTAGGGTTTATAATGAAGGAATGAAGGACTTCTATAATGGGAATTTTAATGTAAAAAAAGGGTGGTTAGAAGATTTAGAAAAAGCTTCCCCAAGGGAATTTACAAGGGGTTTCTACTTTGGTATAGAAGGTAAGAGATCAATATAGAAATTATTAACCTATAAGCCTCCAGATTAACTTAATTAATCTGGAGGCTTTACTATTATTATTTAGATGCAATGTCATGCTTTTTTTATAATTTTTATTGATAAAATTTACGAAGGAGGAAAAAATCTATGCATGGTTCTAAAATAAATATAGATAATACTGAAAAAATAGGTCCTGTAAAGGGGCGCAACTGTCAGACAATGATGCTTTATATATTTCCAAGGGGGGCCTCCCCTTCAACCAATGAAGCTATTGAGTCGGCTAAAAACCAGCAGCAGGGAACTAAATATATTACAGATATAACCATCGATGATAGAATTGAATGGAAGATTGGATACTCAATTCAATGTATTACTGTAGAGGGAACAGCACATAAATAAATTTGCTGAGTAAAATCAGTAAATTTTTTTATTTAAGGTGATATAATAGAAAAAAGAGTGATTAATTAATGATTAGTAATTAAAAGTTAGAGGACTAAATTATGAACATAAAGACATATGAAGAGCAAATAGGAGGAAAGATGGCAAAAATATTTAAATTTAATGAAGAAGCAAGGGAAAAATTGAAAATAGGTGTAGATACTCTTGCAAATACAATAAAAGTTACTCTAGGACCCAAGGGAAGAAATGTAGTTTTAGGAAAGCAGTATGGACCACCACTTATAACAAATGACGGTGTATCCATTGCAAAGGAGATTGAATTAGAAGACATATTTGAAAATATGGGAGCAGAACTTATAAAAGAAGTAGCTATAAAAGCTAATGATGTAGCAGGAGATGGGACTACTACAGCCACGGTACTGGCTCAAGCCATGGTAGAAGAAGGGTTAAAAGTTATATCAGCAGGGGCGAACCCTGTTTTTATAAAAAAAGGGATAGAACTTGCTACCATTAAGGTGGTGGAACTCCTAAAAGAAAGAAGTAAAGCTATTCAAAATAAAGAGGAAATTATTCAGATAGCAACCATATCAGCTAGCGATGAAATCATAGGTAAATTAATAGCAGATGCCATAGAAAAAGTCAGTGAAACAGGTGTTATTACCGTAGAGGAAGCTAGTTCAATAGAGACTACCCTAGATGTTGTAGAAGGAATGCAATTTGATAAGGGATATCTCTCTCCATATATGGCAACTAATACAGAAAAAATGATAGCTGTTATAGAAAACCCATATATATTAATAACGGACAAAAAAATAAAAAATATGCAGGAGATTCTGCCGGTGTTGGAAGAATGTATGAAAGGGGGGAAGCCTCTACTAATAATAGCTGAAGAGATTGAAGGAGAGATGCTTAATACTCTTGTACTAAACAAATTAAGAGGAACTCTGAATGTAGTGGCGGTAAAACCTCCTGCCTTTGGAGATAGACGGAAAGCTATCTTAGAAGATATAGCTATTCTTACAGGAGGAACCTTGATATCAAATGAAAAAGGGATGAATATATCTGATACGATAAGTCTGCACCTAGGAGGTGCTACCAAGGTAAAGATAACACAAGATAGCACCGTTATTGTAGGAGGAATGGGAAATGATGGATTAGTTTGTTCGAGATTAAAACAATTAAAGACTCAAATAAGTGAATCTACCTCTGAATATGATATAGAAAAATTACAGGAACGTTTGGCAAAACTGTCTGGCGGAGTAGGTGTGATTCGTGTAGGAGCTACTACTGAAACAGAACTAAAGGAGAAAAAACTAAGGATTGAGGATGCTTTAAATGCTACAAAAGCAGCGATTGCAGAGGGGATAGTTCCTGGAGGAGGATCTGTGCTGGTAGACATATCCAAAGAACTAAAAACCTTAGATTTGGGAGAGTCAAAAGAGATAAAACAAGGTGTAGATATCATAGTTAAGTCACTTTTAGCTCCTCTAAGACAGATAGCTGAAAATGCTGGCTTTAACGGTGAAGAAGTAGCTCAAAAAGTCATGGATTTAGATTCTGAAATTGGGTTTGATGCACTTACTTGTGAGTATGTTCATATGGTAGAGAGAGGAATAATTGATCCCACCATGGTAACTAGATCAGCTATACAAAATGCAGCGTCTATTTCGGCTCTTATTTTAACTACTGAAGTATTGGTAGGAGAGATAATAAAAGAAGAGGCTCCTATTATGCCTATGATGTAATGTAGATAACAAAATAGATAAAACCTAGAAGTACATATTTCTTCTAGGTTTTATCTATTTTGTTTGTATAGGAAATTACGCCAGAAGCAACACAAAAATATCAGTAGGTTACTTTGTAATCATAGTTATCTTGCTTTTTTTCTTGGGATTGCCTCTAAAAGAGATTTAGTATAGGGATGTTTTGGATTGTTATATAATTTTTCAGCTTCATTTATTTCTACAATTTTTCCTTCTTTCATGACCGCTATCCTATCACACATATAATAAACTACATTTAAATCATGGGATATAAAAAGATATGTCAACCCCATTTTATTTTGGAGCTTTTTCATGAAATTTAATATTTGTGCTTGAACAGATACATCTAATGCAGACACAGCTTCATCAGCTATAACAAAATCTGGTTCACACATAAGGGCAGCAAGAATTGCAACTCTCTGCCTCTGTCCTCCTGAAAGTTCACGGGGATATTTATTTAGAAAACTTTCATCAAAACCTGCAATCTCTAACATATCTAGAATTTTTTTTCT
This sequence comes from Psychrilyobacter sp., assembly GCF_037132775.1. Classification (GTDB taxonomy): domain Bacteria; phylum Fusobacteriota; class Fusobacteriia; order Fusobacteriales; family Fusobacteriaceae; genus Psychrilyobacter. The sequence continues at coordinate 44,769 of NZ_JBAHZY010000140.1, read as the reverse complement.
TCTTTCATTATGGGAATATAAGTTATGGATTATAAGTGGTTCCATTAGGATCCATCCTACATTTTTTTTAGGATTTAAAGAATGATAGGGATCTTGAAAAATCATTTGAATGTTTTTTCTCATCTCCTTGAGGTCACGTCGTCCTTTTAATCCATCAATATTCCTACCTTTATAGATGATCTCCCCACCATCAGCAGTTAGAAGTTTACTTATAAGATTTCCTATTGTAGATTTTCCACAACCTGATTCCCCCACAAGACCAAATATTTCCCCTTTTTTAATCTCAAAAGATACATTATCTACTGCTACTTTGGAATTATTAAATTTAAAAAAATTAGAATTTCCAAAATTTTTCTTCAAATTTTTTATTTCGAGTATATTTTCCATCATTTTCACCTATATATAGAAACATCTAACTAGATGTCCATCCTCTCTTTCTAAAAGTTCTGGTAAAATTTTATGACATTTTTCTTTTGCCAGGGAACACCTTGCAGCAAAAGGACATCCACTCTCTCTTTCAGATAAGGTAGGAACTCTTCCTGGGATGGTATAGAGGTCTTTACCTTTATGTAATGGATTTGGTATGGCTTCTAAAAGACATTTGGTATATGGATGTGTTGCATCTCCTAGCGCCTCGATTACTTCTATAAGATGACCTGCATACATTATTGCTATCCTATGGCATAGACTTTCTACTAAATCTAAGTCATGGGATATAAAAAGAAGTGAATTATCCTTTTTTTTATTTATTTCTTTCAATAGATCTATAATTTGAGCCTGTGTACTCACATCTAGTGCTGTTGTGGGCTCATCAGCTATGATTAGTTTTGGTTCACATGCAATCGCCATGGCAATAACTATCCTTTGCCTTTGTCCCCCTGAAAGTTCATGGGGAAATTTCTTATATGTATCCTTTAAATCTTTTAAATTTACTTCATTCATGAGTTCCAAAGTTTTTTCTTTTATCTCTTTTTTAGATAGTGATGTATGTATTTTTAAAGTTTCACCGATTTGTTTTCCCACTCTATGGAGGGGATTTAAGGCTGTTAGAGGTTCTTGAAAGATCATAGAAATTTCTTTTCCTCTAAGACTAGTCATCTCTTTTTCAGAAAGATTTAAGATGTTTTTTCCTAGAAAATTGATTTCACCGCTAAGGCTTGCATTTTTTCTTAAAAGTCTCATAATAGATAGGGAGATAAGACTCTTACCACATCCTGATTCTCCTACTAATCCCAGAATTTCCCCTTTTTTCACATAAAATGAAAGATTATTTACAGCCTGTAATTTTGTTTTCTCATTAAAATATATATTTAAATTTTTAATTTCAATAGTCATCTTTTCTCCTATCTTCTCTGATATTCTCTTAAAAAATCTCCCATCATATTGAGTGCCAATACAGTCAAACTAATCATTAAGCCTGGTGCTAATGTGTACCACGGAGCGATCATAAAATACATCTGTGACTCACTTAACATCCTACCCCAGCTAGGATTAGGAGCTTGTACTCCAAGACCTAAATAACTAAGAGCTGCTTCTGCTAGGATAGCATTTGAAAAACTCATAGTTCCAGCAACTATTATTGGCGAGAGAACATTGGGTAAGATATGGTAATATATAATTCTAAAATTAGAAGCGCCTCTTACCTTGGCTGCCTTAGTATATTCTAATTCTTTTTCTCGTAGAAACCCGCTTCTGGTTATTCGGGCAAATGTCGGTATGGACATTATTCCAATGGCCATCATTGTATTTTCTATTCCAACTCCAAATACAGAGATAAACATAAGGGCAAATAAAATCCCGGGAAAAGCCATCATGGCATCTGTTATTCTCATTATGATCTCATCTATTTTACCACCGAAGTATCCAGAAATTGCTCCTAAAAAAACTCCTACACTACTGCCTATACCCACCGAGATTAATCCTACTAAAAAAGCTGTTTGAGATCCTTTCATGAGTCTGCTAAGGATATCTCTTCCAAAATTATCGGTACCTAAAAAATAGGAAAAACTAGGGGCAGAGAGTTTTAATTTTGTATTTATTTCAGTAACAGAGTGAGGTAGATAAAAAAAACTCACTCCCATAATAAGTAAAAGAAATATTAATATTCCTCCTCCTATTATCAAATTATGATCTTTGATTTTTATATTCATCTTATTCTCCTAAATCGATATTCTGGGATCTATAACTCTATATAATATATCAATTAAAAAATTTATGATTACCACTACTGAAGCGATATAAGTTATGATTGCTTGAACTAAGGGGATATCCCTTGTTGTGACTCCATTAATTAGAAGGGTTCCAATACCTGGTAAATTAAATACCTGTTCAACTACTATAGCTCCTCCTAATACTCCTGCTGTCAACATACCAATTATGGTGATTGTTGGGATTAGGGCATTTTGAAGGATGTGGTAAAAGTATATTTTATTGGTTGAAAGCCCTTTGCTGTATGCTGTTCTTACATAGTCTTTTTCTTCCTCTTCCAATACTATATTTTTCAGATGTCTTGCTATAACTGAAACTCTAGATATAGCAAGGGCAAAAGCCGGAAGGGTTATTATCCTGAGATATGAGATTGGATCCTCTGAAAAAGGAATATATTTCAGTGAAAATAACTTAAATATTATTCCAAATACGATTAAAAATATTATTCCTAGCCAAAACTCTGGGATAGCAAGACCCACTTGAGAGAATATAGAGAGAAAGACTCCAAATTTAGTATTGTTATATTTGGCATTTAAAATTCCAATGGGTATTCCTATAACTACTGCAATTAAGATGGCATATATTCCTAAACTCAGTGTAACAAATATCCTCTCTCCTATAAGTTCTTTTATTGGTCTTGAAAATCTTATAGACTCTCCTAAGTCCCCTTTTAATATGTTTTTTGCCCAATAAATATATTGTGTAGATAATGGTTTATCTAGCATGAGTTCTGTTCTCAATGTGTCTATTTGTTCCTGGGTAGCTTCCATTCCTAATTTTGAAAGGGCAGGATCACCAGGGATTATTTGGAATACCGAAAACGATATAACGGAAACAAGAAGCAATGTGAAGATCATTATGCTAATTCTTTTAATAAAATAAATCATGTTCTCTCCTATTTTACGAAATAAAGGGTGGAGATATCTTGTACGTAGATAGGGTAAGAAGTATATCCTCGAAGATCTTTATCCATTGCAATTATTCCTGATGGTGCCATGATAAATATAACCGGGAGATCTTTAGCCAGTATCATTTGAGTTTTTTTATATAATTTTATTTTAGTCTCTTCATCTGTAGTTTGAGTGATTTTCTTCATAACAGAGTCGTATTCTTTAGATTCATAATTCATAAAATTCCTACGATGATCACTGATATAACGATTTAATATATCGTAGGGTTCAATCTTTCCATCCAATGCAACTATAGTACCTTCATATTTTCTACCTGCATAGATATCTTTCAACCAAGTTCCCCACTCTACTTCAACTAAATTTGCTTTTATTCCCACTTTTTTTAGCTGTTCAGAGACAATTACCCCTGTATCTGCGTGGAATCGATAGTTTGTAGGTAGGCTTAGGGTAAATTCAAATCCATTTTCATATCCAGCTTCTTTCAACAATTTTTTAGCTTTGTCTATATTATGTGTATAGATACCTTCAGTTTCTGCATTATAATAATTTTTCATAACTGGGCTCATATTGGTTCCAATAGACTTTCCTAGACCTGCATCTAGCGTATCGATAATTTCTTGCGAATCTATTGCATAGGCTATTGCCTGTCTGACCCTTAGATCATCAAATGGTTTAACCTTATTATTTAGTGATAAGATCTGCATAAGATTTTGTTCAGTTACAATTATATTGTGTGTATTTTCTAAAGTTGGAATATGAGTAGATCCCAAACGTGGATAAAGATCTATTTCTCCCCTTTGAAGAGAAAGTATGGAACTCTGTTCATTCTTAATAATTGAAAATTCTACCTTATCTATAGTTGGAACTCCTTCTATCCAATAATCTGAAAATTTTTCCAGAACAAGTTTTTGTCCCGGCAGATACTCTATAAATTTAAATGGACCTGTTCCAATAGGTGACTGCTCAATATCAACTACATCTTTTGGAATAATAGCTATAGTAAATTTGCTGAGGATTATTCCATCTACTTTTTTTAACTCTATTGTGACAGTCTTCTCATCTATTTTTTTTATATTTTTGATGTTTTTGGCCAGGTCTTTTACAACTGAATTTCCTGGGAAATCACCATTAATCCTGGTCAATGAAAATATAATATCTTCTACTCTTACATATTTACCGTTGTGAAATTTTATTCCATCCCTTAATTTAAAGGTATATATGAGGTTATCTTTTGATATTTCAAAAGATTCTGCCACAGCGGGGACTAAGTTCCCTTCACTGTTTGGTTTTAATAAGCCCTCAAAGACATTAAACATAACTTCATAAGTTCCTGCAGCTAATGCTTTGTGTGGGTCTAAAAAATCCATATCTTGGGATATTCTAACAACAACTTCTCCGCCATCTACCTTAGTTTTAAGATTGCTTTCATCAGATGTTTTGTCCTTTCCACAACCGCTAACCATTAATATCAACACTGCCAATAAACCTATCAATTTTTTCATAACTCCTCCTAAATGGTATATTCTTATTTCCTTACTAATTAGTATCAATTATTAATGTAAAAATTAGTAGTTTGTTCTTCGAGAAATCCCTAAAAACATATTTTGTAAGGGTTTTCTTTGTCTAGCCCTTTCAATGTTAGTGTCTATAGATGTTTTTTTAGGAGCGGTTTTTATTGTTATAGGATTAAATGATTTTTTTAAAAAATAATTTTTATATATATTCAATAAAAACTTATTCTGAAGTTCCCCTATAATACTACTAACTAGTTTTAAAATCAAGGTTTTTTTGATTTTTTTCTCAATATAAAAATAAATAAATCTACCTAGATGGATTTTTAAAAAAAAAAAAAGATTTTCTGAAAATATTTGGATAAAATAATTTGGCAGTGTAGAGGAATAAAAAAACAGTGTTTTCAATGAAAATACTGTTTTTTAAAATTTATTATTAACATATAAATTATTTAAAACATATAATGAACTCCTAGAATATATTGAGTAGAATCACTGGAGTTAGAAGAACTACTGGCTACCTCTGTAAAATTATGGTTGAGCTTTACCGAAGCAGAGACAGCAAAATTATCCATTTGGAATTTAAGTTGATTAAACCATTGGAGGGAGTTATCTGTTCCAGAAGTTCCATTCCAACTATTGTTATATTTTTTAGATTCTTTAGCCCCAAAAACATAGTCTACCCATCCATTATATACAAATGACCAGCCATTTTCAAATTTATATAGAGGAGCTAGATAAGCTATATTAAATAAATACCCATCCCATCTATTTTCATTAGGTTTACCATATGATTTAGTGGCATACCTTGCAAATAGGTTCGTTCTGATATAATCAAATCCTTCTAAGTCAAAATAACTACCTATTCCAATCTGATGACGTCTGAGTCCACCCTTATAGTTTCCATTATCATAGTCCAGTTGATACGAAAGAAACCATTCATTGAATCTGCCAATAGATAGGTCTTTTCCTAAAAGACCATCTAGGGATATACGAGGGTTTATTTCCCCATAGATACTAGGCTTGACTCCGTGCATATCACTGCTGCCAGAATTCAAGATATCGAAAAAGTCATTGAACCAATATAGATCCAATAATTTATATCTATGAAACCCTTCCATTTCAACATAGATATCATCAACATTTTCCCTAGTTCCATCAGCGGCATTATTTCCTTTGAATAAACTTACTTGAACCATATTATAGTTCCATGGTTCATATTTTGCCATTGCTAGCTGGCTAAAGCATAGCATAGCAAAAATTAATATTTTTTTCTTCATCTTTCATATACCTTCCTTAAAATTTTTATTTTGTTACATTATATACAAACCGAGGTATCCTAAAATTCCCGAAGAGATAATAAGGATAACTGGGTTGATTTTTTTCTTATAGGCTATCCCAAACATGAGGATAGATATAAAAATAGTTTTAACTTCTATTTTGTTTTCGAGTACCCAAGTAGCTCGGGCAATCATATATCCTGCATATAAAATTAGAGCTGTAGTCAGGGATTTTAAAACAAAAAAAACAGCTTTTTTATAGATGTTTTTTTCTAATCGCTGTAAGACTTTAGCTAAGATTAAAATAACAATGATAGATGGGAGTGCAAGTGCTACGGTTGCCACAATAGCTCCTGGAATTCCTGCTACTTTATTTCCGACAAATGTTGCTGTATTCATAGCGATGGCACCAGGGGTCATTTGAGATATAGACAGTACATTAAAAAATTCATCATATTCCATAAATCCGTTTTTTTCTAATTCACGCTGTAGAAGGGGGATAGAAGCAAGTCCTCCTCCGAAGTTAAAGAGTCCTATCTTAAAATACATGGTAAATAATTTGGAGAGAGTTATAAAATAAGCCATCTATTTCACCTCCAAAAGAGATTTTATCTTATTTGGAAGAAAAAAAGTAGCAGTAGCTCCAATTAATGCCCCAAGGATGATGAGTAGAATAGGATTGATATCAAATATCAATAATAGAATAAATGCAATGATAAAAATAATATAACTCATTCCAGATATAAAACTTTTTCTACAGATCTTTAAAGTGGAACTTGCAATAAGTCCTATGATACAGGCTCTGATCCCTGAAAAAATACTATGAATTACCGGATTATCGAAAGATTCACCTAAAAAATTATATATCAGGGTAATGATTATAAGTGATGGAAATATAATTCCAAGGGAGGCTACAAAACCACCTGATTTTCCAGCTTTCTTACTACCTATAAATGTAGATGCATTTATAGCTATGGTTCCAGGAGTCATTTGAGAGATTATAAACATCTCCAAAAGTTCCTCCTCAGTAATCCACTTTCTCTTTTCCACCAATTCTTTTTCTATAAGGGGTAACATTGCATATCCCCCTCCAAAGGTGAATAAACCTATCTTAAAAAAAGATATAAATAACTCTTTTAACATCTTAAAACTCCTTTAAAAATTAAATTTCTTTCACCTTTCCACCTATTTTTTCTTTTGTATCCTCTTTATTAAATTTAAGTTTATCTTTCTAGGAATAAATTTGGTAAGAAATATCATAAATTTATTCAAATTTCCATGAATTAGGATGTCTTTTTTAGTGTCTATGTTTTTATATAGATATTTTGCAACATCTTCAGGCTCAGCTATATGAAAGTTTTTAAAGAGTCCTTTTTCTATCTTATCCATCTTTTCAAAGGAAGTTTTTGTAGGACCCGGACAGAGGATGATGATCCTTATATCACTGTCTCTCACTTCCTCTGCAACTCCTTCAGAAAAATTTAATAGATATGATTTTGTCCCATAGTAAACACTCATGAGTGGCCCACTCTGAAAACTAGCTGTAGAAGCTATATTAAATATTTTAACCCCATCCTATTTTTAGCATATCCTGTAAAAATAATTTTGTAAGGATGGTAGGAGTGATTATATTTAAATTTATTAGATCCAAATCAGATTGTATATTTTTTTCTGAAAATTTACCATGATATCCAATCCCTGCATTATTTATAAGGATATCTACCTCTAATTTTTTCTTTTTAACTGCCTCATATAAATTAACGGCTCCTCTCTCCCCTGATATGTCCAAAGATATTATTTTAATGTCTACTTTATACAGTGACTCTAAATTTTCTTTGAGGAGGGAGAGTGTATTTTTATTTCTAGCTACTAAGATCAGATTGTGGTTATTTTTGGCAAAAATATAAGCTAAGTTGAATCCAATCCCTGAGCTGGCTCCTGTTATAAGTGTGTGTTTCAAAGTTCCTCCTTAATTTTAAAAGTATGGGATAATAGTAAACGACTAGTCATTAGATTTATTATATCATAAAAAAGAAGCTAATTTATATAAAATTAGCCTCTCTTTAAGAATCTTGCGATAAAATTTATGGAATATAAAAACCTGAATTGTGCTTCTCCGGATGCAACCTCACGTTGCTTTTTATTCGAGAGATGCTTTTGCATAATTATTATGTTCTATACAAAATTTCTTGAATTTCTCTGCTTCTAAAGGTTTTGTAGTGAAATATCCTTGAGCGTAGTCGCAGTTTAAATCTTTTAAAAGGTTAAAAGTATCGATGTTTTCAACACCTTCAGCTACGATTTCTAAATCCATAGATTTTCCTAAAGTAATAGAAGCCTTAACTATATTATAGTCTTTTGAATCAATATGCATATTTTTTATAAACATTTGATCTATCTTTAATTTATCAAATGGTAGATTTCTAAGGGAAGATATTGCAGAAAAACCAGTCCCAAAATCATCCAAGGCAAAAGTAATACCATATTTTTTTAAACATTTCATAACAGAGGATATTTCATCAAAATCTTCTATTAAGTTTCGCTCTAGAATTTCAAACTCTAAACCTTTTAAACTTTTATCATACTTTTTTAAAGTATTGGTAATTGATTTATTTTTTAAACATGCTATAGGTGTATTTAAAGCTAATTTCATGGGAAATCCATCTTTCTCCCATTTTTCTTGGATTTCAAGGGAAGCTTTAATCAACCAATTTGTAAAAGTGTGGATCAAGTGAATTTTTTCTATATAGGGCATGAACAAATTCGGATAGATAATGCCCTCCCTAGGATGAACCCAGCGTATTAAAACTTCAGCAGAATTGATTAATCCAGTTTTTATCTCTACCTTAGGATGAAAGTAAAGATGAAATTGATTATTTTCAATGGCAGCAGGTACTTCGCTTAGGATAGAAAGCTTTTTATTGTGAAGTTTATTAATACCACTATTGAAATAATAATAGGAAAACAAATTTTTCCTTGAATAAGCTTGGGCTATCTCTGCTTCCTGTAATAGCCTTTCCTGGGTGTCTACAAATTTTGCCATACCGATACTAAGTTCAGGGTAGATAAAAATATTACCTATATATATATTTTGTTTTAAGTTTTCTATTTTTTTTTCAAAAGAATAAGGGTCATAATGATCCATCAACAATCCGAAAGTATTATCTCTGAAGTGAAAAAGTTCAGCCTTATCCTGGGATAATTTTTTTAAATTGAGAGATAAAGCTTTTATAAAACCTTCTAGGATAAAGTTACCATATTCATTTAGAATTTGGTCGGAGTTTTCAATCTCAAAAAGGGCTAAATGCTTATCTTGAAGATATTTTTTTTTTTTTAAAAGTATCAAAGGATTTTCTATTAGCTATATTTGTAATTCTATTATAAAATGTTAGTTTTTCTATATCTTTTAATGTTTTTAATATTATATCTATAATAAATCCATTTGTAGTACTGACAATCACAAAAAATAAAAGCCTATATATCCAATTTTTAGGGGACTGCATCTCCATGGTTGCAACTTCTAAAGGAATAAAACTAGTAAGATAGCCGGCTATACTGCCAAAGAAGATGCCACCCAGATACCCAAAATGAAATGCTGCTAATACCAGTGGGATATACATAAGCTGTATATCAGCATACTTAGTTCCACCTGTAAGGTAAACAACTGCTAAAACTGTAAAGATTAATATAAAGATAAGCAAAATTGAATAGATGATATCCAATTTTTTAGGATGGTACCATTTTTTAATAAGTCTAATGAGAAATTTAGTATTCTGCACAGTAAAACCACCCCTAAAAAGTTATATCAATATTATATCCCAATAACTACCTTATTCAAAATTAATTTTTGTTAAAGAATGTTATATTTTTTATTTAGTTACTATTTTAGTTAAAATTATGGTTGAGGAATAAATAATAATTACGAATAGTAAAATATTATTGTATAATAGAAACTAGGATTATAATACGGAGATACAATATAAGAAGGTGATTGAAATTGCTTATGAATAAAGAGCAAGAAAAAATAGCATATACAAAACCAAATGGACATATGCTTATAAAGGGAATAGCAGGAAGTGGGAAAACAACTGTAGGAATATGCAGGATATCATATTTATTAAATAATTATTGTCATGATAAAGATGATAATGTTTTATTTATAACATTTAACAAAACATTGGTTAACCATGTATCTTATTTTTATAATAAGGTCGATAATATAACTCAATACAATATGCATTCATTGTTTGGATTTCCAAAGGATAGGGTAAAGATAACAACAGTTGATAGTTTGATGTATGGGTATTTTTTGGAGTATCAAAAAAAATCTAAGATAGAGTTAAAACTCAATCCAAGCAATCATAAAAAACATGGTATTTTGAATGAATTGATAGAAAAATTGAAGAAAAAATATAGTGAAGTTTTAATCTTTGAAGATGTGAATACGGCATTTTTATTGGAAGAAATAAATTGGATAAAAGCTTGTAACTATATAGATGAGGCTGAATATCAAGAAGCCAATAGGATAGGAAGTCTAAAATTGGGAGTGACTACTCAAAAATTACCCAAAAATTCCATTGTTAGAAAAGCAATATTCAAATTGATGGAACTCTATACAGAAAATCTTTTTAAAGAAAAAACTATGGATTACAATGATATGAGACTCATAGCTTTGGAGGAATTAGAGAATAAGACGAAGAAAAAATATACCCATATTTTGATAGACGAATGTCAAGATCTATCCAAGGTACAGTTGGAATTTATAAGGGGGTTATATGCTAACAAAAGTCACTCTAGTTTCACCTTTTTATTTGACAGTGCCCAAAGTATATATTCCCACTCCTGGCTAGGTATGGGAGGGGAAAGGACGTTTGCTAGTATAGGGTTTAATATGATAGGAAAGAGTAAAACTCTCAGTAAAAACTTTAGAACGACAACACAGATATCCAAGGCAGCTTACAGCCTCCTAAATAAAAATGAGGTAATTACAGGAAATTCCGACTATGTAAAACCATATCTTATCGATAGATACGGAAACTATCCAATATTTAAGGAATTTTTATCTGAAGGAGAACAGGCAACCTATGTAAAAAAATTATTAGATGGGAGGCTCGCGAAAACTCTTAAAAGTGATATTGCTATAATAGGAAGGACTAAAAACCAATTGTTAAATTTTAAACTTCTGATGGGAAAATTAGGCGTGAAAACAATATTGATAGATCGTGGGAATGATGATTTTGATTCCAATGAGATAAAATTATTTACAATGCATTCTATAAAAGGTATTGAAACTAAGATAATAATTATGATCTCTTTAAATGAAAAAATACTGCCATTTCATTCATCCAATATAGAGGAATTAAAGGAATATGAGGAGATACAAGAACGTAAACTTATGTATGTTGGGATGACTAGGGCCATTGAGGAGTTATATCTATTATCCTCTGATACTCCAACTAAGTTTATAGGGGATATAGGATACAAGTATTTACAGATCGATACCGATAAAAAGATGAGAATATTTTATAATATTCCTGTAGATGATTATTATTTTAAAGACCGACTGGTCAACCTTCACTCTAACGAGGAAAAGTAAGGCAATGGCTGATTAAAGAGCTTGTAACTGCCTATGAATATAGACTGGACCTAATAGATATTGAATATCCATTAACTTTAGGATCTAAAAAATACTTCGTAGATGTGGTTATCTATAATAAGAAAAAACCATATATATTTATAGAAACAAAATCAAAGGAAGTGGAACTATCAGATGGTTTTGAACAATTAAAAAGTTATATGATTATGGAAAAGTCGGTGGAATATGGGATACTGACCAATGGAAGGGATGTAAAAATATATAATTCTAAATTTTGTGAGGTAGCTGAAATACCTGATTTTAGACTGGACATGATAGAGGAAACTGTAGGAGATGAATTTATATACTCTGATTTTAAGAGGGGAATACAGATACCGTATCTTGTAATAGACGAGGACACTATTATTGCGGAAGATGAAGATGAGGATATGACATATAATAAAGCTGATCTAAGGTCACTGCCGAAGTTTAAATGGGTAAATATATATACAGACTATGAAGACCCAGAAAAATCAATCTTACTACCTAAAGGGTGGGTTGGTAACAATAATTATAATTATATAATAGAAAATTATGGTGATAGTATGGATCCATTGATCTGTGATGGAGATCTGGTGGTAATGGAGAAAAAAACTCCTAAAACCAATGATATCATAGCGGTAATCATGGAGGATAGGTCGGTTTTAAAAAGATATATGAAGATAGGAACATCTATATTACTATCTAGTGAAAACGAGGAATATGAGCCAATATACTTCAATGAGCAGGATATAAATGATTATTTTGTGGGAGTAGCAGTAGGAGTAATTCGGCATAAGTAAGGGGTAATATTCAATATCAATTGGTCTTGAGTAGAAGCAAAGAAAAAGCTATTGATGCATAGTTTAAATAGTGATAAAAAAAAGGAGTGATTAAGTATGGTGAATTTTGAAAAAATAGAGGAAATGATAGATATTATAGCCGGTGGTGATATACCGGAATCTCAAAGTTTCAATGTGTTTGCTGTTAATTTTTACTTGGAAACAAAGATGGTACCTCTTTCGAAATATCTGAAGTTGCAAGGTAAAACCAATAAGATGCCTAAGATCATGAATACAAAAAAAAGTGGAGAACTACTTTTTCACACTAAAAAAAATGAAGAGATATTAAAATTTTTAAAAAAAAGAGGATATCAAAGTGTTCCTGAATTAAATTTTACCTGTGTTATGCTCCTAAGAAAGGTTGACAGCCTGACAAATTGGAAAAAACTACTTTCTTATTTTGAAGGAAAAGGAACCATTGAGGAGATCAATAATTCCACTAGAATACTGCTCCTGCCAGAGGAAGAAAAGAAGATTGAGGAGTTTGTAAAGATAAATTTAGGCGTTTCAGATACTGAATTAAACTGGTTAAAAGATAAAATAAAAATAATATATGAGAACAAAGAACTTTTAAGGTCTATAAAAAAAATAGCCAGATAGTTATTGTGTATATATACAAGGAGGGAATATGTTAAATTTTAATTTTCAGAATAAAACAGAAATAATTTTTGGTAAGGGTGTGGAAACACAGGTTGGGAAGAAGGTATCTGAGTATGGGAAAAAAGTATTACTTCATTATGGTGGAAGCAGTCTTAAAAAATTCGGTCTGTATGATAAAATAGTAAAAAACTTAACAGATGAAGGAATAGAAATATTTGAGTTGGGAGGAGTACTACCAAACCCTAGATTATCTTTAGTTAGAGAGGGAATAAAAATTTGTAAAGACAATAATATAGACTTTATCCTTGCTGTTGGAGGAGGAAGTCCCATTGATTCAGCTAAAGCCATTGGTGCAGGTGTAAAATATGATGGAGATGTGTGGGATTTCTTTGAGGGGAAAGCTATGGTATCTGAAACTTTGCCACTAGGAGTAATTTTGACACTTCCTGCAGCAGGAAGTGAAGCTAGTAGTGGTACCGTTATTACAAATGAAGATGGTTGGTATAAAAAATCATTTGGAGGGAATGTAATCAGACCCAAATTTGCGATTATGAATCCTGAAGTTACATATACTCTGCCTGGCTATCAGACAGCAGCGGGTGCAGTGGATATTATGTCTCATGTTTTAGAGAGATATTTTACCAATGAAAAACATGTAGAACTAACAGATAGATTATCAGAAGCGGTATTAAAAACAGTAATTTTAAATACTCCTAAAGCCTTGGATTTTCCAGAGGACTACAATGCTCGGGCTGAGCTTATGATATCTTCAACTGTAGCTCATAATAGTCTATTAGATATGGGAAGGGAAGCGGACTGGACCTCTCACGGGATAGAACATGAACTCAGCGGGATATATGATATAACTCATGGAGCAGGGCTAGCCATTATATTCCCGGCATGGATGAAGTATGTTTATAAATCTGATATGGATAGGTTTGCACAATTTGCTATCCGTGTTTGGAATGTGGATATGAATTTTAATGATCCAGAGGCTACAGTTTTAGAAGGGATAAAGAGAACAGAGGAGTTCTTTACATCTATAGATATGCCTACAAGATTATCTCAAGCGGGCATAGATAGTGAAAGATTTGAGGAGATGGCAGCTAAAGCTACAGAACATGGAACACTTGGTAATTTTGTTAAATTAACCAAGGAAGATATAGTAAATATATATAAGTTAGCAGAATAAACAAGGCAAGATAAGCAAGGCAAGATAACTAAAAACCCCCAAGAAGTAAGAGTCTTCTTGGGGGTTTTTAGTTATCTAAACTTAGACTAGTATTCCTGTAAGTTTTAAGAGTGACTTGGGGTCTGGCTGTCTCCCATGGACATTTACAAAACTTTCCTTCATATTTACCGATCCTCCCAGTGATAGGAGGTTATCGAAGAAATTGTTGGCTAATTGCTTATCGATATTTCCATCTTTGGTCATCTCTGTATAACTGTCAGCAGAGAGAACTTCAGCCCATTTATATGAATAATAACCTGCTCCATATCCACCTGCAAATATATGACTAAATGAACATTGGAACTTATTGTATGATGGTGTTTTTATTACTGAAACCATCTTTCTAACCTCATCTAATTTTTCCTGCACTTGTTTTTTAGAGTATGCATTATCATAGATCATTAGATCAAATAATCCAAATTCAACCTGTCTGTTGTTTCCATACCCTTGCCCATAATTTAAAGAATCGAGTATTTTTTGGATCAACTCATCGGAGATAACTTCTCCAGTTTCATAGTGAATTCCAAATGTCTTTATTATTTCTTTATTGTTAGCAAATTCCTGCAACCATTGAGATGGATATTCTACTACGTCCCATTCAGTTCCATTGAAGCCAGAGGCAGAGATCTCCTTTGTTTTGGATGTGATAAGGTGAAGAGCGTGTCCCATCTCATGAAATAGTGTTACCACATCTGAATGATCTAATAATGATGGAACTCCATCCTTACTAGGAGGGAAGTTACAAACAATTATTCCTGTTGCAGGAACTCGGCTTCCATCTTTTTCATAACTTGTAATCCAACTGTCAGCCCAAGCACCGCTCCTCTTATTTTCATTGGTTTCTAAATCCATGATCAGATTTCCTAAAAATACCCCATTTCTTTCTAATTCAAATACTAAAGCCTTGTCATTCCATAAGTTTACATCTTTTATCTGTTTAGCTTTTAAATTAAAGATATTATCTAAAAATTGGAACATCCCAGAAACTACCTTATTTTTCTCGAAATATGGTTTCACTTCACTGGGGTCAAAATTATACTTGATCTCCTTTAGTTTTCTAGAAAGATATGCATAATCATAGATCTCTACACTGTCATAACCTAATTTTTCCCCTGCAAATTTTCTTAATTCTTCAATCTCATCGGCAGCCTTTGGGAAAGCTTCTTTGCCTAATTCTGTCAAGAAATCTAAAACTTCCTCAGCATTATTGGCCGTTTTTGAGGCAATAGATAGTTCTCTGTAATTTTCATAACCTAATATCTTAGCTTTTTCATCCCTCAAACTCAAGATTTTCTCTATGAGGTCCTCATTTTGAGGGGCCTTTGTGGTAGAAGCTCTATATAATATTTCTCTTAATTTTCTATCATTGCAATATTTTAAAAATGTAGTAAGTGAGGGTCCGTGAAGGATAAACTTCCATTTTTTTCCCTCTATTTCAGCAGATTTTTTATCTAGATCTGAAAATTCAGAGAGCACCTTTTCATCCTCTATAATTAATTCATATTCATTTGTAGCATCGGTTACGTTTTGACTGAAATCATTTCCTAATTTAGCTAATTCCAAATTAATAGATTTGATCTTCACTTTACTTTTTTGATCTAAGCCGATACCACTAGATTTGAATGATAATATTTGTTTTTCAAGAATTCTTTTTCTTATGTCATTTAAATCTTCATTTTCATAAATTTTTATGATGGAGTCAGCAATCTCCTTATTCTGGCTTAGTTTAGAAGTGAATTCATTCATGATGGGGATATATTCCTCATATGTTTTCTTTCCTAAATCTGTAATATTTGTTGAGATTTCAATCTGTAGTGGGAATGAAAATTTTTCAATATCATCTAAAAGGTGTTCCATTACATCAAAAAAATTATCATATGTTTTATCTTGGATCTCTAATAACTCCTCAATATTATCCTCTACTTTGATTATTTTTTTCTGAAGTTCATCTATAAATTTTTCATCTAGGTTTTTGTAATCTAACTGCATAATCATCCTCCTAATTTTATGTTATCTAAACAGATTATACCTCACTTATTTTATATATGAAAATTTTTTTAGGATTTGCAGTCTAAAGTATGGTAAAATATTTTTAAATTTATTAAAGAACATCAAATAGGAAAAGTATTGGTTGAATTTAAATAAGACATATGATGGTTTTAGAATTAATCATGGAGGGGAAAAATGAAATTATTAAAAGAAAGCGCAAGGATAAGTTTGAAGCTTCTAAAGATAATGTTGCCTATAAGTATTTTGGTAAAGGTCGGAAGTAATTTTGGGATAATAGATTTCCTTTCAAAAGCTTTGACTCCATTAATGGGAATAATGGGGCTTAGTGGAGAGATGGGAATAGTATGGGCAACAGCCTTAATAACTAATATATATGGCGGAATATTAGTACTGCTTACCATGGCACAAAATAATGTATTCACAGTGGCAGAGATAACCATAGTAGCAAGTATAATGTTATTTGCTCATTCACTTCCAGTAGAGCTTAAGGTTATATCGGAAACAGGGGCAAAACCTTGGAAAATTTTATGCATAAGAATATCCTGTGCCGTAATATCTGGAGTATGTCTAAATTTATTATTTAAATTTTTTAACATATATCAAGAAACAGCAGTTTTTAAATTTACATTGAAGGAATCAAATCCAGGAATTATAAGTTGGATATTGGGAGAGCTAAAAAAATATACAACAATATTTGTTATCATATTTGTTCTTTTAGCTTTGATGGAAGGGTTAAAAAAAATAGGGATAATAGATTGGATAAATAAGAAGTTCTCTCCAGTGATGTCTTTTATGGGGATTGATCCGGGGCTATCATTAACATGTATAGTTGGTCTTACTATGGGAGTCAGCTATGGCAGCGGACTTATCATAAAAGAAACAAGGGAAGGTGATTATAGTAAAAGAGATTTGTTTTTAGTCGCTGTATTTATAAGTCTATGTCACGCTCTTATAGAAGATACCCTTTTGATGATCCCTTTGGGAGCTAAGATGATAGGTATATTCTGGGGAAGAATATTTTTTGCAGCAATATTTACCATAGGATTTAACAAAATATTGCCAAAAAATAAGAAAAAAAAATAGAAGCGGGATTAAAAAAAAAGTTCATAATGCTTTAATTGAAGTAGATTATTTTTTGCCGCAGATTACTCAGATTAGCTCAAAATTTAAACCTTTACACTAAGTTCACAAAGGAAAAATTAGAGAGGACATTAAGAGAAGGTTTTCTTCTTGGTTTTAACCTAAAATAAATATTCGTGATACATTTAAATGCCTTTATTTAAATCATATTTAATATTTTTTATAATCGTGAATCAAAATATTGATAATCATGGTCGAGATTTAATGCTCGTATCTCCTTCGTGTAATTCGTGACTAGGTTTTATTTTTTTTCTGTACTCTGTTTTGTAAATATATTTCTATTGAACTGTAAGACACCAAATTTTTTAAATAATAACTTAATGATCTTATTGAAAATACCCTTGAAATCAATCTAGCTATAGCTTAGTTAGGTTAGAGTATAATTGATATTTAGCTATATCTATGTTACTATTAGGGAGAAATTTATAGTGATATTAAGGAGTCATAAAATGAATAAAAAAATAATTATTACAATGAGTAGTTTAGCTATTATAGTTGGAATTTTTCTTGCTGGAAATGTAGGGTTAAAATTTTTCTTTCATGACTATCTATATGAAACACCGAATTTAAAAGGGCTTACAATTAAGGA
Source organism: Psychrilyobacter sp. (assembly GCF_037132775.1). Lineage (GTDB taxonomy): Bacteria > Fusobacteriota > Fusobacteriia > Fusobacteriales > Fusobacteriaceae > Psychrilyobacter. Next base: position 26,833 of record NZ_JBAHZY010000140.1, on the reverse strand, counting down.
AGCCAAAGCATTGGTAGGAACTAATTTTAAATTAGTTAATTTGGGGGAACATTATTCTGAATTTAGAAAAGGTGAGATCTACTCTCAGCTGCCTACATCCCAAAAGCATATAAAGAAGGGTAGGCCTATAAAAATTTGGATAAGCAAGGGAATGGATATAGTGATCTTACCTGATCTGAAGGGGAAGAACATGCAGGATGCTAGAGTGACTCTAAGTGATTTGGGGGTTAAAGTCGGCAGGATTTCCCATACTATGGAAGGATATATGAATAATAAAGTTATAGGGACAGATCCTTCAGAAGGGAGTTTGATTTCTCGTGGAAGCTCAGTATCTCTGCTCATCAATGTAAGTCAAATAAAAAATATAAGAATGCCAGATATCTTGGGACTTTCCCTAGGAGAAGGGGTGAAAATATTACGGAAAAAAAAATTGGTTTTGGGAGATATAGAAAAAGTATATAGGAATGATTTTCCTAAAGATACTATTATTGATATCAGTTATCCTGCTGGGAAAGATGTTTTAGCAGGTTCGGTTATAAATATTACAGTTACAGCTCAGAATGAGGGGGAATAAATATCAAAGGTAGAGTTATTAGAAAAATAAAAGGATTTTATTATGTTCAAGTGGAAGAAACTACCCATGAATGTAGGTTAAGAGGAATATTAAAGAAAAAAAACAATAAAGACAACTGTGTTACAGGAGATTTGGTAGAATTTGGTGAAGACAGGTTTATCACAAAGATATATCCTAGACAAAATATCATTCATAGACCTCTGGTTTCAAATATAGATTATTTGGTTATTCAATTTTCAGCACTGGATCCTAGATTTGATATTGGAAGATTTAATATATTATTACTCAACGCTTTTTATTATAATATCAAGCCAGTAGCTGTTATTAATAAGATCGAGCTGTTAGATGATGAAGGGTTGAAAGAATTAAAAGGACAACTGGATTTTTTAAAGAAATTAGAAATAGAAGTGTTTTATATTTCAACCTATGAAAACATAGGGATAGAAAAATTAAAAGACTATATAAAAGGTAAGATAACTGCATTTGGAGGACCATCTGGTGCAGGGAAGTCGTCGTTACTCAATCTGTTACAGGAGGAAAGAGTCCTGGAAATAGGAGAGACAAGTAGGAAAAACTCAAGGGGAAAACATACTACCAAGGGAACAACACTTCTACCAATGCAAAATGGTGGATGGGTAATTGATACACCTGGGTTTTCTTCTATAGAACTACCTCCAGTAAAAACTATAGATGAATTAGCTGGTTTATTTACAGAATTTAATGAGTATAAAACTTGTAAATATAGTAACTGTGTCCATATAAATGAACCTAAATGCGGTATAAAAAATGAACTTAATCATGGAATTAGTCAGAGTAGATATGACTTTTACCTGTGGTGTTTTAAATTTTATAGTGAAGAAAGATGGAATAAATATTAGTAAAGTATGATATAATTATTTCATAATCAAATTAATTTTAAGGAGTGACCATAAAAATGAATACAGTTAAAATTGCACCTTCAATCCTATCAGCTGATTTTAGTAAATTAGGAGATGAGATAATAGCGATAACAAAAGCCGGAGCAGATATGATCCATATAGATGTTATGGATGGAAATTTTGTTCCAAATATCTCGTTTGGAGTTCCAATTATAAAATCGATTAGAGATAAAACAGATTTAATTTTTGATGTACATCTGATGATAGACGCACCTGAAAGATATATTGAAGATTTTGCTAAGGCAGGAGCAGATATGATAGTAGTTCATGCGGAAGCAACAACTCATCTTCATAGAGTTATTCAACAAATAAAAAATTGTGGTCTGAAAGCCGGTGTTTCACTCAATCCAGCTACACCTGTAGAAAATTTAAAATATGTAATAGATGAATTGGATATGGTATTACTTATGTCTGTTAATCCTGGGTTTGGAGGACAGAAATTTATACCTACTACGATAGAAAAGATAAAGGAAGTAAGAGATCTTTCTCCTACAGTAGATATTCAAATAGATGGCGGTATTACAGATATTACAATTAAACCTTGTATAGAAGCCGGAGCGAATGTGTTTGTAGCTGGATCTTTCGTATTTGGTGGGAATTATAAGGAACAAATAGAAAAATTAAGAGGTTAAGGAGGGCAGATGTCTTTAGAAGCAGTTAATACGGTAATAGAAAATTTCACTAAGCTTTTTTATGAAACAGAATCGCTAGCACTTAAACAAGGAATCAAATGTTTGACTACGACAGAGCTTCATGTTATAGAAGCTATCGGAAATCAGTCATTATCTATGAATAATTTGTCGGATAAACTAGGTATTACTATGGGAACTGCTACAGTTGCCATAAATAAACTATCCAATAAAGGTTTTATAACTAGAAAGAGATCAGATAATGACAGAAGAAAAGTTTTTGTTTCTCTGTCTAAAAAAGGTGAGGATGCACTTACGTATCACAATAATTTTCATAAGATGATAATTTCAAGTATTACAAAAAATATAGAAACAGAAAATTTAGAAATATTTACTGATGTATTTACAAAAATATACGAAAATCTTAAAAATCAAATAGAATTTTTCAAACCAGATGTTATTACTAATTTCTTAGAGGGAGATTCTGTAAGTGTTTTAGATATCAAAGGGACTCCTGTAATCAAAAATTTCTTTGCTGGAATGGGGATAAAATTATATACAGAGTTAAAGATAACGTCTAATTCACAAAGGGTAATCGCTATAAGAACTCCCAATGGTGAAGTGGTAGAGATAAATACCATAGATGCTAAAAACTTAGTAGTAGTAAAAAAAGATATATAAGAAAATAATAGTAGGAGGGAGGGATTGACCTTCCTCCTATTTTTGATGAAATAAAAAGGAGAAAAAATTATGTTATATATAGACGGAATATCCCTAAGTAAATTAAAAGATGAGTTAGATGAAACACTAAAAGGTAGAAAGGTAACTAAAATATTTCAATATTCACCACTGAGCTTATCCATATTTTTAGGGAAACTAAATTTGTACGTTTCAGCTACTCCTAATCTGCCAATATGTTATATAGCCACAAAAAAAGAGGTGGCTCCTGATAAACCTATGAGTTTTTCACTGTCTCTTAGAAAATATTTGGTAGGTGCAATCTTAACAGGGGTAGAACAGTATAAAAAAGATAGGATATTACTCCTTTCCTTTGAAAAGGTCAATGAATTAGGAGTAAAACAGAAAGTTAAACTGATGGTTGAAATTATGGGGAAACACAGTAATATTATCTTAGTAGATGATAACTATATGATCTTAGACCTGTTGAAAAAGTTTTCTATAGAGGAGAATAAACTCCGTTTACTCATGGGAGGAGCCAAATATCAATACCCGATTATTACTGAAAAAACATCTCCTTCAGATATATCTAAGGAGGAGTTTGACAGTTATCTAGCTGAGAATACCTTGATTCAAAATATAGACGGGATGGGAAAACTTACGGCAAAATACATGACTGATTACAATAAATTTTGTGAGTTTATAGATGAGTCTGCATCTCCTACTCTCTATAAAGAAAATGGAACTATTAAATATGGAACCATAGTTAACCTTCCATTGGAGGGATATGAAGAGGTCAAATTTGAAACAATCAATGAGATGATAGACACCTATATATTGGAGACATTAAATTCAGAACAATTCAACAATCAAAAAAGAACCCTGTCTAAAGTAGTAGAAAAGGAAATAAAAAGAAATAAAAAAATTGCTAAAAATGTAAATAAGGATAGAGAAAAATATTCTACCTATGAAAAATATAAAAAAATAGGAGATATCCTAGCAGCCAACCTATATTCATTGAAGGGGTATGAAAAAAGTGTGACCCTCTATGATTTTTATGAAAATTGCAATATAGAGATAACTTTAAATCCTCAAAGAACTTCCAATGAAAATTTGGATAACTACTATAACCTCTACAATAAGCATAAAAGAGGATATAAGCATAGTGGTGAAAGACTCGAGATTATAAAATCTGAGATTGTATATTTAGAATCTATTTTATCCTTTATAAACCTTGCCCAGGATAAGAAAACCTTGGAAGGAATAGAGGAGGAGTTGATAGCTAATAAGTACCTTAAGAAGATAGTCAAGACAAAGAAGAAAAAAAAGATAGTTAAAATCCTGCCTCCTACAACAGTGATAGATGGATTAACAGTGTATTATGGAAGAAATAATATAGAAAATGAATATGTGACATTTAAAATAGGAGACCGGCATGACCTTTGGTTTCATGCAAAAGATGTTCCTGGAAGTCATCTGATAGTGAAGACAAATGGAAGTGAGATATCGGATGAAACTCTATATAAAGTAGGAGAATTAGCTAGCCAGCATTCTAAAATAGGACAGGGAGAGACCATTCGAATAGATTACTGTCTGAAAAAATATGTAAAAAAAATAAAAGGAGCCAAACCTGGATTGGTAATTTATTCCAATGAGAAGTCGGTATTTGTGAAGAAAAGCTAGATAGTCTAGTGGAGTTAGAGAATAATTTTAATTTTATTATGCAGAGGATATTTAAAGGGGGAGCTGTCTTAAGATGGAAGTTAGAGGAAAAGGGGAAATTAAAGATATAAAAAAGAGTAAGTTTTATTTAACTCTTACTTTGAAGGTGGTAGCTATAATTCTAGGCTCTATTTTAAGTTTTTCATTAGGAAGTCATCTTAGTGGAAAAAATGAAGAAAAGAAAACTCGAGTACTAGCGATTGCATTAACTCAAGAATTAAACGAGATAAGTTCAACAATAGAGTCTATGCCAAAAAGAAAAGAACTTATAGAAAATACCACCACTATTTTGCCAATATCATATAATGAAATAAAAATTAAAGATTTAATTTTATTAGAAGAAGCAGGTTTAAATTCTATTGAAATAAAAAAACTTAGTGAAATATTTAAAATTCTTTCAAATATAAATACAACGATAGAATATATTAATAGATCACATGAAAAAAAGGATGTTCTGCTTCATGAGGCTTTACTAAAAGCTTTAGCGGATTTAGTAGAAGATGAAAGTTTTCGAAAAAATCTTAAAGAAACTAATCAAATAGAGGATAAACTTCTAAAATATATAAATTAATTATGAACCAATATTAAAAAGCTATTTATTATACTTTAAAGGTATGATAGATAGCTTTTTTCATTTATTGCTATAGCACAGGAGTCTTTTTTTGTCGCAGATTACGCAGAAGATATACGAATATTAAATTTTTTTATTATTTAATAAAGAAATTTAAATGTATCTTAGATTTTAAAACCGAAACCTTTACACTAAGTTCACTAAGAGAAAGCCAGAAAGTCCACTAAGAGAAGCTTTTCTTCTTGGTTAAAATCTGCCTCTATATGTACAATTGTGACTAGCGTTTAATTATTTCTCCGTGGATGTCTTTAGACATCCTTGTCCATTGCCTTTTCTTTCACGTAATTCGCGGTTAGCTTGTGTTTTCCCTCTCTCATTATCCTCCTAAGAGCTCCTAAAAACTTCCCCTTGTAATCGTATACCCCTAGTCGAAATAAGCCAAATAATAAAGCCTTGAAACCATTGGTACTATTGATATTGAGAGCGAACTTTGAAAAATTTCCCGTAGTGAGAAAAAACGTTCACTAGGAAGACAAACTGTCTTCTCAGTAGACGTTTTTAGGCTATAAATAGGGGTTAAATTACAGTAATTTAAAAAAGCTTTTCATCACTAAGAAAAGCTTTTCTTTCGTGTCCATTAGTGCAATTCGTGACTAAAGCTCTTATCTTTTTTCTATCATAAATTATACATCGTATCTTTTTAGTATTTCTTCGGAAAGATTTTTGGTGTCGTCTTTCTTGCTCAGCAGTTTTTTGCTTATACATGGCCTTTTTTATATCCGATGGGGGATCAATCACCTTTATTTCTACCTTAGTTACCGTTCCCCATTCCTCGGCTAGTTTATTGAGCGATGACTGCATATCCATGGCTATCTTTCCTCTGGCTGTCAAACTTTCATCCAAAGTCAGTTTACCAAATTCCTCTCTGATATTGTCTGACCCAGTATATTGGTAAATATTTTATCTTCATAGCTGCCTCCTTTATCATAAATACATTGAATTTTTCTATAATATATATGTTATGTTTTTTTATTGTTTTCCTTCATTTTTTACACTGGATTTTTATTCGTACTCGTAAAAAAAAGGGTTTAGCACAATTTTGTGCTAAACCCTTTTACTATAACCTACTTAGTTTCTTCAGTTTTTACTTCTACTTTTTTAACTGGCTTAGGTAATAATTCTTTTCTACTTAAGCTGATCTTTCCTTTTTCAGTTGAGATAACTTTAACTTCAAATTCATCTCCAACATGTAGAACATCTTCTACATTAGCTACTCTCTCATGAGAGATTTGAGAAACATGTAATAATCCGTCTTTTCCTGGTGCTACTTGCATAAATGCTCCAAATGAAGCTATTTTTACAACTTTAGCAGTGTAGATCTCTCCTACTTCAACGTCTTTTACATATCCATTTACTAATTCAACAGTTCTATCCAATGCGTCTTTATCTACAGCAAAGATTAATACCTTTCCTGAATCATCGATATCAACTTTAGCTCCTGTTTCTTCTACGATACCTTTGATATTCTTTCCAGCAGGTCCGATTAATGCAGATATTTTATCTGTATCAATTTGCATTTGATATACTCTAGGAGCTGTAGCTGCTAATTCTTCTCTAGGAGCAGGAATAGCTGCGTTCATAACATCTAATATTTGTGTTCTTGCTACCAATGCCTGCTCTAAAGCTATTCTCATAATCTCTTCATCTATTCCAGTAATCTTGATATCCATTTGAAGTGCTGTGATTCCTTTAGAAGTTCCAGCTACTTTAAAGTCCATATCTCCTAAATGATCTTCTAATCCCATGATGTCAGTTAAGACTACATAGTCGTCTCCCTCTTTAACAAGTCCCATAGCTATTCCAGCTACATGTTCTTTGATAGGTATTCCAGCAGCCATAAGTGCTAATGATCCTCCACAGATACTTGCTTGAGAAGATGAACCATTTGATTCAGTGATTTCAGATACTACTCTGATTGTATATGGGAATACTTCTTCAGTAGGTAATACATAAGAAAGTGCTCTTTCAGCCAATGCTCCATGTCCTAACTCTCTTCTTCCTGGTCCTCTCATGAATCCAGGTTCTCCTACTGAGTATGAAGGGAAGTTATAGTGAAGATAAAATTTCTTAAAGAAAGTTTCATCTAATCCATCGATTAATTGTTCATCTTGCTTAGTTCCTAGAGTAGCGAATACCATTGCTTGAGTTTCTCCTCTAGTAAACATTGCTGATCCATGAGGTTGAGTTAAGATATCTATTTCTGCGAAAAGATCTCTTAATTCATCAGTTTTTCTTCCATCTACTCTATGCTTATTATAAACAATAGCCTCTCTTACTAATTGTTTCATAAGGTCATGATAGTATTTAGCAAAGTCAAATGCTAAAGCTTTATCTAATACTTCTGCACCAGTTTTTTCCATATAGTCAGCTGTAAATATCTCTAATAATTCAGCTTCTAATCCGTCTACTGATTCTTCTCTATCTAATTTTCCAATAACTAATACAGCTTCTTTTAATCTTGCAGTTGCCTTCTCATCGATAAATGATTTAACAGTTTCGTCGATTGCAGGTGCTGTGAATTCCATATTTTTCTTATTTATCAATGCAGCGAATTCCTCTTGGAATGCACATATTTTTTTGATGTTGTCATGAGCAAATAAAATTGCATCTAACATAACTTTTTCAGAAAGTTCAGCTGCTCCAGATTCTACCATGTTTACAGCTTCTTTTGTTCCTGCTACAGTTAATTCTAAATCACTAGTTTCTAATTGGGCAGGACTTGGATTTAATACGAATTCTCCATCAATCATTCCAACTGTAACTGCTGATACTGGTCCTAAGAATGGTATATCAGAAAGCATTAATGCTACCGATGATCCAATGATTCCAAGATAATCAGTAGTACAAGATTTGTCATATGACATTACTGTATTTACAATATGTACATCATAGTTGAATCCTTCTGGGAACATTGGTCTGATTGGTCTGTCTATTAATCTAGCTGTTAATGTTGCATTTGTAGAAGGTCTGGCTTCTCTTTTCATAAATCCACCTGGCATCTTTCCAGCTGCATAATATTTTTCTACGAAATCAACTGTTAATGGGAAAAAATCAGCTCCCTTTCTAGGTTTTTTACTTCTAGTTGCTGTTACTAATAATGCAGTTCCTCCACATTCTAAAAATACAGCTCCTCCAGCTTGTCTAGCTAATTTTCCAGTGGACATCTTTATTACTTTCCCACCGATTTCTAACTCCATGTTTTTTTCATTAAACATATATTCCTCCTATTATATTGGATAAGCACAGGGCATTATCCTTACATGTTTTTTTTGAATTTTCACCACCGAATACTAATCAGATCAAGTGTAAAAACTCAGTTATTTCAATAGGAGACATAAAATAATAAGGGATAAAAATATAATTTTTTGAATTTATATTTTCAACTCTTACTACTTATTTATCTCCTATTGCTAGTAATTATATCACCCTATCTCCTTTAAGTAAAGGCTAAAAACAATTTTTAAACTATATTTTCCCACTATTAAAACCAAAAAATTAGGTCTTTAGAAAATTTTTATTTTGGTTTTAAGGTGGGAGTTCTGAATTTTTAAAGTCTAAGAGAGACCAACGAGGATCTTTTATGCTAAAATATAAAAAATAATAAATTTGGAGGCAATCTTGTCTCTAGGAATAACAGGGTTTCTCCCATTTTTATTTCAATAGTTATTTTATCTATATCTTTCATCGTTACGATATTTTTTATGACTGGATTTAATTTTAAGGGGATTATAGCTATCTTGGGAACCTTAGAAGGAGTCGTGTTTGCTGGTGTATTATCTATATTTTTTTCAAAGGCCATGGGGCTCACAGGGTATACAACTATGATAAATACTCTTATCTTAGCCTATATAGGTGGGTCACTCTTTACAATAATGCTCCTGACCATACAGCAAAAAGATTTTCCGAATATTAGGATATTGAACTTTGAATTTGTAGGAGTTGAATTTCTCCGGGCTTTTGGTGGAAGTATGGGAATACTCATAGTTGTTCCTCTAACTTCATTTTTAGCTTCTAAAATTCATATGAAGGAGAAAGAGGTTTTTTAGGTTTAAAAAAATAGAAGATTATCTATATTTATAGACAATCTTCTATTTTTTCTTTTTTTATGATCAAAATATCGGTGCTATCAATAAAAGTGCGATATTACCATTATTTAATGTTGATTCTTCAGTATCTTGATTGGCAACTGAAACCCCTCCTTCAATGGACAATCCAGAGTCTAATCTTTTTCCAATACCTAGATAAGCGTAAGCTCCAGTTTTATCATTACCTCTATAGAGGGTTTTACCATATCTTCCACTAGCGTATAAACCTGAAATACTTTCAGAATAGAATTTACCACTTAGGTAGATAGGAAAAGACTCCATTTCCTTATTTTTAAAATTAAATTCCCTATTCCTCCAAATCCAAGTTCGATATTGGGAAAAATTTCGTGAACGATTTCTAAATTTAAATTTAAACTTCCAGTTCTATCGTCTAAATACTTACCATATCCACCACTAACTCCCAAATTTATTTCCACCGAATAAAGGTCTAATCCCAAAACAAATAATCCCACTAATACTAATTTTTTCATAACTACCTCCTAAAATGGGAATGTAAAATGTATTCCTAAAAGTAATTTTGTTTCTCCTTCATACTCTACAGCATTTACCATTATTCCCACATGATTTGTTCTTTCATAGTCATCATATATATAACTAGAAAGATGCCCCATGGGATCTATAAACATCATAGTAGCGCTGCCCCAGAATTTAGAATTAAAGAGCATTCCATTGTTGTCTAAGATATAGTTTTGAAGGAGATAAAATCCTTCTCCTACCATAGAACCAAAAACTGGAGTTATGACAATATCCTGCATAGAGGGTGTCTCAGCAAATGCTTCTATCCCGTATTCCCAAAAAAATGTAGATATAACAAATGTATACCAAAAAGATTCCAATGTGGAGTAATTGGCATTTCTAGCCAGGATATAATAGACTCCCCCTGCATACATATGACCTGCGTAGTTATACAGTGAGTTGTCTTGATCCCATACTGGCCCATTTTTTACGTTATTTTCCCATTTTTCAAATATACTGGTGTCACTGTTTTTATCCCATCCTGTTGATGAAGTTGGTAGTAGATATAGGATGGAGGCTGTTATACCTGTTAGGATAAACAGTGAACCTGTATCCTTTTTTAATTTATCAAAGTTTTTTTCGAAAACGATATTTTCTGTTTCTAGGTTATAACTTATTTTATCTTCCTCTCCAAATAATATATTTCCTATGAGAATAAAAATAGTAATAAAAATAATGTTTTTTCTAAAGTTAAACATTTCAATTCACCTACTTTAACATAGATTCTTAAACTTTAGCATTTATCAATCTCTATTATAGTTATTAGAGAAAATAAAAAATAGTCTATTAAAAATAATTTCAATAGACTATAATATGTCCATGGAATACTATTTTTTTCATATCTAAAGAAAAAAATCAAATGTATCACCAATCTATAATTTTCTACTGCTATAACACAGGAGTCTTTTCTTTGACACAGATTTCTAAAATCTAACTCTCTATACTAAGCCCACAAAAGAAAAACTAAAGAGTATTCTAAGAAAATCTTTTTTCTTGATTGTAAGCGAAGTTTGTAGTTGTTGAGCTCCAGCAGTATTTTTTTTACAATGACGATCGTGATTTACTCAGTTAAGACAATTATAAATCTTCTTGAATTTTTCCGTTAGCTTTTTTTTCAAGAAAAAAGGTATCCCGTATCAAGGGCGGAATCCTTGGAACTTTCTTTTATAGACTAAAGAGTTCATCATCTTTTATAGTAGTATTTTTGGTATGAAATATTTTCAGGAGTTTTTCAGGAGTAAGGCTCTGTTTTACTTCTCCTACAAAGTCTAATATGATCTTTCCTTCATGGAGCATGATTAATCTGTTCCCATATTTTATAGCATCATTTAAATTATGAGTTATCATAAGGGTAGGGATCTTATGGAATTCTACTATTTTTTTTGTTTTTTCCATGATCAACTCCGATGTTTTTGGGTCAAGAGCAGCAGTATGTTCATCTAAGAGTAATATTTTAGGTTTGTTTAAGGTTGCCATAATAAGAGCTAGACACTGTCTCTGTCCACCGGACAGTAAGCCAACTTCTGTATCCAGTTGCTTTTCTAGCCCCAAACCTAATTGAGTTAAAGTGTCTTTATAAAATTCTTTCTTTTTTTTGTTTAAACCCAGAGTCAGATTAAATCTTTTTCCTTTATTGTCTGCCATAGAAAGGTTTTCAAAGATTGTCATAGATGGTGCAGTTCCCAAAGTAGGATTTTGATATACCTTGGATATAAAAGTATTTCTTTTATAGCTAGCCAGATCTGTAAAATCTTTGTCATCAATATACAGGCTTCCACTATCTGGGGTAAGGTTCCCCATAATGATATTTAGAAGGGTAGATTTTCCTGCACCATTACTTCCAATGATAGATACGAAGTCCCCATGGTTTAATTGAAAATTTAATCCTTTAAAAACTTTTTTTTCACTTCCCAATGCAGAGTGGAATGATTTATATAAATTATTAATTTTGAGCATTTTTAAATACACCTCCTAATTTTTTTTAAATAGTAACGGGAACGTTAATTTTAATTTCAAGTTTTTACTTTTAAAGGCCATCACTCCAACAGTAAGGATTGCAGTGATAAGCTTTAGATCACTGGCATTAAATCCTATTTTGAGAGAACCCATTATTATAAACCTATATAAGATAGAACCGACAATTACAATAGTTGTAACATTAAATATTTTTCCTTTCTTTAAGACGCTTTCTCCAATAATAATAGAAGCAAGACCAGTAACAATAGTTCCTGTACCCATGGCAATGTCTGAAAATCCTTGATATTGAACTAAGATACCACCAGATAAGGCTACCAAACCATTGGCTAGCATAAGACCCATTATCTTTAATTTTTTTTCATCTATTCCTAAAGAAACAACCAATGTTTCGTTGTCACCCAAAGCACGGAGGGAAAATCCAAATTTTGTTTTAAGCAGATAATCCAAAGAAAACTTGGATAGGAGTACGATAAATAATATGATGAGAAGATTAGGTCTATTAGAAAATATATTATCAATTCCAAATAAGGGGATATTTGACCTTCCCATTATTCGAAGGTTGATACTATATAAGCCCGTCATAACAATAATTCCGGTCAAAAGGTTTGTGATTTTGAATTGGATATGGATATATCCAGTGACAAAGCCTGCAAGGCATCCACCTATAAATGCAACTCCTAAAGCTGTGATGGGGTTGACACCCTTTATAATAAGGATCGCTGCTATAGAACCTCCCATTGGAAAAGATCCATCTACAGTAAGGTCTGGAAAATCTAGTATTTTATATGAGATGTACAAGCCTAAAGCCATTATTGCAAAGATAAGCCCCTGTTCAATAGTTCCTAATAACATAATTTACTCCTTTAATCTATAATTTCTTTATTTTATAATTTCTATATTTTTTGTTTGCTCTTCATCCAATAAAATTCCATATTTTTTCATCTGTTTTTCGTTGATAGTGAGTTCTGATTTTTTAAAATATTCTATGGGCAGATCTTGAATTTTTTTTCCATCTAGATATCTTATAACCATCTCTCCAGTTTGGTATCCTACTTGGTATTCCGATATTCCGGAGGAAGCTAGTGCACCTGCTTTTGTAAAATCTTTAGTGGCTCCTATAATAGGAATATTAGCTTTGTTGGCTCTATCTACGATAAGGCCATAAGCAGAGGCTATATTATTATCTTTGGTTGTATAAATCACATCGACGACTCCTACAAGACTATCCATTGCAGAAGCTACTTCTGTGACACTAGTAATTCCTCTAGCGATAACTTTATACCCTGCTTTTTCTGCAACTTTAGTAAATTCCTCTACAAGATATGTGGAATTAGCTTCGCTGGTAGTATAGATAGTTCCTATTGTTTTTGTTTTAGGAAGAAATTCTTGGATCAACTTTACCTGGTCTTTTACCGGTGACATGTCACTTACACCAGTGATATTTGCACCTTTTAACCCTGCTATTACAGGATTGGTAACAGCTGTAAAAAATAGTGGTTTTTCCGGTATTTTATTTAAAGCAGCTTGGGTACTAGGAGTAGTGATAGCTATTATAAGGTCAGAATTTTCATTAAATTGAGCTGCGATAGTTTGAGCTGTGATAAAATCTCCTTGAGCATTTTGATAGTTGAATACGATTTCATCTTTGTACCGACTGTCTTTAAGAGCATCTTCTATCCCGGTTCTAATTGAATCTAGAGATGGATGTTCTATAATTTGAGTGATGCCAATATTTATTTTTTCTCCTTCTTTATTTTCCCCCTGACATCCTACTAAGATTGTGACTAAGATAATCCCTAAAATTAATTTTTTCATTTCCTTACTCCTTTTAATTTATTTTTATATAAAAAAAAGGGGTTAATCTATAAGATTAACCCCTTCTGCATAATTAATTTCTTCCTGATATCCTATAAAAAAACAAGATTTTTTTCTTGATTTTTATAAAATATGTTTGAAATTATATATATAACTACAGCAACTATCGGTCAAAAACAGATCTACTTAATAATTCAGTATTAAATTTATTAGATTCGTTTTTGCACCACCAAGTAAGTCTTTTAGACATAATAGTCACCTCCGTTTAATTTTTTATTTTACTAATCATATAATGAATAATGGATGATTGTCAATATAATATTTAATTTTTTTTTAAAAATGTTAAAAAAAAATAGATAAAAGTGTATAATTATATGGAGTATAATCATACTAAATTTACAGGGTGGTAGAGATGGAAATAATAACTTGTCATATATATGCAGATTTAGATGCACTTTCTTCTATGGTTTTAATAAAAAAATTATATCCCAATGGAATACTAGTTTTTTCGGGTAATATTGGAAAAAGTGTAAAAGCTTTTGTAAACCTGTATCAAGATTTTTTACAGGTGAAAAGGATAAAAGATATCCAGATGGACAGGGTAAGTAAACTTATAGTTGTAGATACCTCGAAAAAAAATAGGATAGGATTATTTGAACAATTACTGGACAGGGATGATGTAGAGGTTATAATCTATGATCATCACAAGATCAGCGAAAATGATATAAAAGGCAGAAAAATTATTAGGAAAAATTATGGCTCTAATACTACAAATATACTAGAAGTACTCTTGGATACTGATCCGAATATTAAATTTGATGAGATAGAAGCTACCTTAGGTCTTATGGGGATCTATGAGGATACAGGAAACTTTACCTTTGACAGCACCACCTCAAAAGACTTAGAGATGGCAGCTTATTTATTAAAAAATAATGGGGACCTATCTAAGGTCAATGAATATGTTCAAAAGGGGTTGGAAAAGGAACAGTTGGAGATATTTATAGAGCTCATTGAAAATTCAGAATTTATAGATATCGATGGAGAGAGAGCACAACTAACCTACTACAAAAGCGATCATTTTATTTTTGGTATGGATGAGCTGATAAATAAGATACAGTATCTAGAGAAATCAAGTCTGTGTATTATTTTATGTGGAAATGATAAAAAAATAAGTGTAGTGGGAAGGTCTTCAAATAAAATAAGTGTAGCTGAGATTTTAAAAGATTATAAGGTGGGAGGGCATGAGTATGCTGTCTCAGGTGTAGTCAGAGATCAAAATATAGATAAATTATATAGGGATATAAAAAAAAGTATAGAGATGGCAGTTAAACCCAGCAAAAGGTCGGTAGATATAATGAACACCCCAGTTAAAACCATCTTAAAGGGTACCAAGATTAAACTTGCTTATAAGATAATGTATAGGATGGGATACGGTGGCTTACCCATTGTAGAAGATGGAAAAATTGCAGGGATAATTACGAGAAACAGTGTAGATAAAGCTCTTAATCATGGGTTTTCAAATGCACCTGTAAGTGCATATATGACCTCTGAAGTAATTACAGGAGATAAAAACCTCAGTGTTGAAGAATTAAAAGCTCTTGTTGTGGAAAAAGGGATTGGGAGAGTTCCAATAATTGATGGAGAGGGAAAGATAGTCGGGATAGTAACGAGGACTGACATATTAAGATCTATCTACAGTAAAAATCCAATAAGGAAGGCTAAAAAATTAAAATTTGAATCAGAGATAAAAAACAATATAGAAGGAGTAGTCCCAGTAGAACTCCTAAACCTGTTGAAAATTGTAGAAGCGGTATCAAAAAAAAGAGGTGAAAGAGTATTCTTAGTAGGCGGGATAGTGAGGGATCTTATCTTAGGAATAAATAACAAAGACATCGATATAGTAGTAGAGGGAGATGGGATAAAATTTGCTCTTGAATTAAAAGATATGTTGGGAGCAAAGAAAGTAAGGATACATGAAAAATTTAAAACAGCAGTGGTAGTGGTTCATGATGATTTGAAATTAGATATAGCCAGTTCGAGGTTAGAATACTATGAATATCCAACCTCCCTTCCAGTAGTGGAATATGGCAATATCAGAGATGATATGTATAGGAGAGATTTTAGTATAAATGCCATGGCTCTCGAGATTGACAGTTATAATTTTGGTAAACTTATTGATTTTTACGGAGGGTATGATGATCTTGCCACTAAAAAAATAAGGATCTTGCATAATCTAAGTTTTATAGAGGATCCTACAAGGATAATAAGGGCATTTAGGTTTGCAGCTAGGTATGGATTTGAACTGGAAAAAGATACAGAAATATTTTTAAAAAATGCAATAGCCGATGGATTTTTGAAGAAAATATCTTGGACTCGAGTTAAACAGGAGTTAGAAATTTTATTTTCTGATAAAAATTTAACTAGGGGAATGGAATTGCTAAATAAATATAAAATATTTAATGAAATTAATCCTAATATAAAATATGATTTAGAGATGAAAAAAAATATAGAAAAGTTAGAAATTTTAGAGGATCTTCTAAACTTTGTCAAAATCAAAAAATGGTTATTGGTATTTTTGATTATCCTAGAAAATCTAAATAAAAAAGAGCTGGATCTTGTATTTAAAAAATTTAATTTTTCAAATAAATTTATAGAAAAGTATGATTATGGTATATTGAGAAGGGAGAAAATACTTGAGCAGTTAGAATCGGCTAACAAAAATTCAGATACATACAAGGCACTAAGTAATATATCCATGGAAATAATAACCCTTATCTATATTCAAAACAGAAAGGAAAAGATAAAAATAAAAATAGAGGACTATATCTATATCCTGTCTAAAATAAAACCCCTTGTCAGAGGGGAGGATCTCCTTAAAAATGGAGAATTTCCAGGGATTGAGTTTAAGGGAAAATTTAATACTTATTTTATGAAACAACTGGATATGGAAGATCCAACGAAGGAAAAAATATTAAAAATGTAGGAGGGAAGATGAAAATAAATTTTTTGTACATATTAGTGATATACAATATTTTTGTTATTACTCTCAAATCAGAGACAGTATCTCTTAAAGATCATCCCATGGGGATCTCTACTATCGATTCAAAAATAGAATTGAAAAGATCCCAGATTATAGGATTGGAAAAATTAAAAAGATCAATTTTAAATAAAAATAAATATGGTGAAAGGATTAAAGTAGGGCTTGCCCTGAGTGGAGGTGGTACTAAGGCATTTGCTCATATAGGAGTTCTAAGAGTTTTGGAAAAGAATAATATCCCCATAGATTATATCAGTGGAACCAGTATGGGCGGGATTGTAGCCACTTTATATGCTGTAGGGTATAATCCAGATGAGATAGAAGCTATTGTAAAAACTATGGATTGGAGGTATAGATTATCGAATGATCCTATGAGGATCGATATTCCACTCGAGGAAAAATTTAAATCTGAAAAATACTTTGCTTCAGTAACCTATGATGATAAATTAAATGTCAGCCTTCCAAAAGGGGTTCTAACTGGGGAAAAATCATATTTAAAATTAAAAGAGTTATTTTGGAATGTTAAAGATGTTAAATCTTTTGATGAATTTGATCCTATCTTGCGAATAATCGCTACAGATTTTAATACAGGAAAAGCTAAAAGTTTTGATCATGGAGATTTAGCTCTTATTGTCAGTGCCAGTATGGCAATTCCTACTATATATGATCCTGTAAAAATAGAAGATAAGATATATATAGATGGGATGGTTTCTAGAAATCTGCCTGTGGAGGACCTCTTTTTAGCTGGGGCAGATATTGTCATTGCCAGTGATGTAGGAGCACCTCAAATAGATCAGTTAACGTATAATTTATTGACTGTAGTAAATAAAATTTCTACATATAGAGGGATAGAATCTACAGAAAAGCAAAGGGCGTTAGCAACTATAATCATAGATCCTGATGTAAAATTAGAAGATGCTACAAATTTTGATGATTTTGATAACCTAATCTTCCAAGGGGAATTAGCAACTAAGGAAAAGCTGAAACAACTAAAAAAATATGAAGATTCCAGCAGAGAGAGAAAAGTTCGGAAAAAAGAAGCATTAGAGGAAATTTATATAGATAAAATACAAATTGAAGACTCTAAATTTTTAGGTGAAAAGATGAGAAAAGAGGTAGTGGAAGATCATTTGGATAAAAAAATTCCAGGGATGGTAAGTTATAAAGATTTGGAGAGTTTAATGATGAAACTATATGCCATGCCGTATATAGAAAAATCTTACTATGCAATTGAGGGGTCTACCCTAAAGATAGATGTAGATGAAAATGAATTGAATTTTATAAGGGTAGGAGCAAATTATAACTCCGATATAGGAGGGAAAATAGCCGTGGGAACAGACCTTGTAAAAATAGGGAAGATAGGGAGGGTGACATCACTAGAATTTGAGCTAGGTGAATATAAAAGTGCTGAATTTAATAATTTTTGGTATTATGGTGAAAAAAATAAAATAGGAATAAATTTGAAGTTGGGATACGAAGAAAATCCTATATATATCTATGATGAAAGAAGTTTAAAGGTTGAATCTACAGATGGACATAAATTTATTGACCTAAGTTTTACAACCAAATTATTCAGGCAATTTGACTTTTCTACTGGTTTAAAATATATAGCTACTGAAAATGAATTCGATGTAGGCTCCGATGAATTTAAAGAGGTTTTAAGTCAAAAATATGAATATCAAGAGATATATTTAAAGTTGGTATTAGATAGGAAAAATAGTTCAATCTATCCTACCAAAGGAGGCTATTTAGAAGCCAGGCATGAGGTAGGTGGAGTAGGAGCTGAGGAAGTAGAATATTATAGTGAATTGGGAATAATACAGGGATATATGACAGTAACTCCTAAACTCTCATTCAATGCATCTTTAAGTGGAGGAGTAGTCAGCGGTGAGAATATACCCCTAGGAAATCATTTCAAAATAGGTGGAATAAATAACAATTTAGACGATAATTACATCTCATTTTATGGTTACAATATGATGAGAAAATTAGTTTCTGAATTTATGATAGGTCAGATAGGAGCTCAATATATGATCTATCAAAATATATATATTTTGGCTAAAGCCAATATATTGACTTATACAGGTATAGAGAATAACAATGCTATAAAAGATGACGGGAGTTTAATATTTGAAGATTTCAAACAGGGATATGGCCTAACCCTAGGGTATAAATCTATTTTTGGACCATTGGAGTTCTCAGTAATGAATGATGTAGATTCTCCTAAGAGTGCAATAATATCTGTTAATATGGGGTATGTATTTTAAGAAAAATCTTGAATTTATTATTTTCTTTCAAGATTTTTCAGAGTGAAGACCGATTCAGACAGATCAGGATTTAATTTTATATCGGTTAAAATTAATTCAGTATAAGAATCTTTTTTTAATTTATCGTCTATACGAAATATTGTTATATAGTACCTGTCATCGATCTTCTGAATTTCATCGACTAGGTATTCTTTTAATAGTTTTCCAGAATTAGCATACATCTCACCCTTATCTATGGTAAGGGTGTTTTTATTTATCCAAAGGATCTGTCTATAGTATTTAGCCTCCTCACCATCTTTTCTCATTAAATTTAAGACATATTGTGTAGGAGTTTCACTTATTATTTCGGAGTTATAGAGGGAACTGTAT
This sequence comes from Psychrilyobacter sp., assembly GCF_037132775.1. GTDB lineage: Bacteria > Fusobacteriota > Fusobacteriia > Fusobacteriales > Fusobacteriaceae > Psychrilyobacter. The sequence goes on along the minus strand of NZ_JBAHZY010000140.1, from coordinate 7,574 downwards.
TTATTTCTATCAGTTTGATCATCGTAGGAGATGTCACTTCCCATCATACTTTCTTTTAGCATATGTTTTGAAATCTTTATTGTTCTGGATGTACTGGGCATATATATCCATAGATTTTTTCCATTCCTTAAATATTTAGTTCCTCTGTCTCTGGCAGGATATTTAAATACAATAAAAGATTTTTCATTTCCAATGGCATCCATAATAAACTTTTTTGTAGATTTTTTATCTTCCCTATGAATAATCATCTCCCCACTATAACTAACACTTTTAGGAGTCATATTGTAGTCTAATCTATTTAAAATTTCCTTGGAACTCATACTAAAAGTTAAATTTGATAAAAGTAAAAAAACGAATAAATTGTTCATAACTTCCCCCTCCTAAGATAAGCCCTGCTATCCCACCTATAGATCCCATGAGCCCTCCTTCTAAAATAAACATTTTTTTAATCTCACCCTCCTTCATTCCCAAAGCTTTTAATAGTCCAATTTCATGACGCCTCTCAAAGACCGTCATAAGCATGGTATTAGAGATACTGAGTCCGGATAGAGTGGCAAAGATAAAGATAAATATTCCACGGATAAAAGGTAAAATCTGAGTAAAACTTTGATTCATCCCTATCTCGTCCCACCTCTTTACAAGGACAGTTTTATCTGTATTTTGAGTTAAAAAATTTTTTATGAGGTTTTCGTTGTTATTGGAGTATATAAGATACTCGGTTATCCTGTCCTCCATGTCTAAAAGGTACTGACTACTCACTAGGGTGATATAGAAACTTTTATTCAGCCTGGTATTATCCATCTTATAAAATCCAACTATATCATAGTTTAGAGAATAGAGGGATTTACCTTGAGTCTGGGTAAGAAGGGTAACTTTATCTCCTAATTTTAAATTGAGCTTTCTCCTCAGACTTTCACCGACAATAATTTCATTGTTATTTTCTAAAAATCTTCCAGAATAGATGAATTTATCAAATCCGATAATTTTTTCATCTTTATTTTCTATCCCGCTTCCCATGGCACTCTCATGTTTTTCATTAAAATAGATCAATCCGCCAAATTTTATCCGACCTACATCTATGTTTTTTTGAGGAATTCTTTCAACCACTTTTTTTATTTTGGAATATGAAAAGTTAGATGAAACATCTAAACTCCTGGACCGAAGTTCAGAATCTGGTGCTGTTATCCTCACATCTCCCGTCATTCTCTTTCCACTCTCTAAAAATAGATTCTTTTCCCCCTCTATCCAACTGAGGCCAAATGTCATTCCAGAGGTGGCAATTAAAATAATCAGAATAGTTAAAAAAGATCTTTTTTTATTTCGTTTTAAATTTTTAAAAACTATACTAAGTAACATAATCATCTACCCCCTTATAACATCAATAGGATTTAACTGAGTTGCCTTATAAGCTGGATAAAAACTTACGATAGTTGCTATGATCACTCCGGATATAAAAAAAAATAAATTTAATTTAAGATCAAAATGTCCATATATCCTATCGGAAAGAGGAATAGTAGTGGATAATTCATGGGCAAGAGATGGGATGGGAATACCGACCAATTCATAGTAATAAACCAGACTTCCACCTAAAATAAATCCAATACCACTGCCTATACCTCCTAAGATACTACCCTCTAAGAGAAATAATTTCATAATTTCTTTGGGCTTTAAACCATTGGCCATTAAAATTCCTATTTCTTTTTGTCTTTCTAGCATTGCCATCAACATGGTATTGACTATTCCCACTCCAGACATGAGTAAAATAATACAGCTTAAGATTATAACTACTTTAACCTTGAGTTTAGTGACAACTATTAGGTCAAAGAGTTCATCTAAATAGGAGATGGTCTCTACTCCTAATTCTTCTAAATTATTTAAATCAATAGGGGAAATATCACCCCTTAAAACAATATCATTGATATCATCGGTTTCACTAAACTCCTGAGCTAATTTTAAATCTATCAATACAGTATTGAAGTCAAATTCGAGCCCCTCTGTTTTTATTATTCCTGTGACGACTAGGTCTATGGCATTCAAACTCTCTTTAGCTGTAGTTCCCCTGAGAACAAATGAATCTCCGACATGTAAATTTAGATCTTTGGCTAGATTAGTAGAGATGACGACTCCTAGATTGCCGTGGGTTAGGTAGGAGCTCCTTTTAAAGAAACTATCTTCAATCTCTCTGTCTCCCCAAATGACCCTGACAGGATAATCATATCTTCCATCGGTTTCACTAAACTCCTGAAAAAACTAATCGGCTACTGTGATCATATTTCTTTAAAATGGGAATAACTTCTTTTGAAATAAGATAATCTAAACGATCATCAATATTTTCATATTTTTCTTCAAAATAACCTTTTCCATAGAGTTTGTAGTCACCAGTTTCTGTTTCACGCATTATTTTAATAATCCTTCTTTCCATCCCTATATTTAATCCTATACCTAGGATTATGAAGAAAATTCCAAAGGCTAAACTGGCCAGAGTTAAAACAGACCTAATACGATGTCTGAATATATTTCTAAAAGCCATCTTTAGTATCATATTTCTCACCTTCTATCTTTCCATCTCTTATATTTATAACCCTTCTGGCTTTCTCAATGATCATGATGTCATGGGAGGAAAAGATAAACGTGGTCTTTTTTTCTAAATTTATTTTTACCATGAGATCTAAGACCTCTTTCCAGTCTGGGTATCTAAATTTGCTGTAGGCTCATCTGCTAAGATCAAGATAGGATCTTTGATAAGGGCACGAGCTATGGCGACCCTTTGCTGCTGGCCTCCAGAAAGTTCTGAAGGTCTTCTATCTTTTAGTGGAAAAATTCCTAATTCATTGAGGAGTTTATTGATCTTATCTTTTTTTCCAAAGGACTATGTTTCTCACATAGATTCAAGGCAAACTCAATATTTTCATAGACTGTTAGTACTGGAATAAGATTATAGTTTTGGAAGATAAATCCTATCTTATCCCTTCTGAAGTTTGCCCTTTCATCTTTATTTAAAAGGCTGATATCTTGCTCGTTGATAAAGATTTTACCACAGGTAACGGAGTCCATGGCACCTATAATATTTAAAAGGGTAGTTTTCCCCGAGCCTGAGGGGACGGCTATTACGGCGAAATCACCACTATCTATCTTAAAGTTGATATTATCTACAGCCTTAACTTCTACCTTTCCATGTTTATATATTTTTGTTATTTCTTTTCCTTCTACAATAGTCATAGCTCCTCCTAAAAAAACATCTTAGTTCTAAAAACTATCTCACTCGTTAATTCTTTATTATCTTCGGTTAAGTATCCATATTTTTCAAAGTTGTGATAATAGTTGTAGGCAAATTCAAAGTTCATATAATCATTATATATATAATTTAAAGTTGTATTTAAATATACCTCATCATCTATAAGCAGGCATCCTTGATAAAATTCAAAAGACTCATTTATTCTCAAGTTATAGGTAAAATAGGTTCCGCCCCCTTCTTTATTATAAAATCCTTCGAGGGCAGTATAGACATTTTTTTGATAGAGATCAAAGTTATAATCGATTCCTGTAACCAGGGTATAGAGATCATCGGTTTCATATCTATCGTAGGATATCTGTCCCCAGATGCCAACAATCATATCTCCTTTAGCCTCTAAAACAATCCTTTCATTTTTTTCGATTTTGTTAGTTATAGGGGAGGATCCTGTAATGTGAAAATAGTTCATCATAACTTCAAAATCATCTATTAAGAAAGTATACCTTCCAGCAAAATTTTCATCTTTTTCATCACTTTTAAATCCAATGAGTTCAAGTCTGGACATATCTGAGAGACTGTATTTAAACCTTATAGAATCCAGCCCCCTTTTATCGGATTTAGGATCTTCTATATCAATTTGATTGAATACATCGGATAGGTTGAAGATATAAGAGTGCCCCCAGCTTATAGTTTGCCTACCTGCTGAAAGGGTGAGATCATCGATATAATACTCTGAATATCCTCTATATAGATCTATAGCAGGATCTGTTCCCTCCTCTCCAATGAGGGAAAACTCTGTATAAAAATCTTTACCATCATGCCGAAGGCCTATAATTCATTTATAATACCAATAATTTTCTTCGTAATTTTGTAGACTGTAATCGCCTCTCAGTTCTGAAAAATACTCCCTGGAGAGGCATAGTTGGGTCATAAAAAAAACAAAATGAATATTTTCATAAAATACCCTCCAAATTTTTACAGGTATACCTACAATCTGTGCTATAAATATTATACAGGTTAAAATAAAGTATTCCTTTTAAAGAAGGTAAACAAAGTAAAAGAAGAAATTTTATATTTATTGGATAGAATATAAAAATATTAAGGATCCTATGTAAAATTTAATTCATAGAAAAAGCCGTTAAAGTTATTTAACGGCTTTTTAATATTATATATTTTTTATAATCAAATCTTCCCTTCTTAACTTCGGAACATAATGGATATTATTGGATCTAAAATACCGGGTGTCAGAAGAGGTATCTATAATCTCTACAGTCTCTTTTGGTTTACCAATGGCAATTAGAACTCCTAAATCATAGTCATCTGAGATCTCTAAAAGATCTTTTATCATGGGTTTATTATAAGCACCGAGAAGACAGCCTCCATACTTCATATCTCTCAATTTTAACATGATATTCTGACTTGCGATTCCCATATCAAAATTAAACAAGGTATCACTAATGCTTATTTTTTTTTCATTTAACATCAGGATATAAGCCGTTGGAGATTCTTCTATTGTAGGATTCCAATTTATAAATCCAGCCCATTTCGTATGGGGAAACACTTGGCTGCAAATTTCCTCATTTGAGATTAATATATATCTTATACATTGTGCATTTCTGGCAGAACCAGAATATCTAGCTATCTCAATAACTTCTTCTAACTCCTTTTTACTGATTTTCACCTTTTCAAAACTCCGAAAAGATCTAGTCTCTTTTATTAGTTTATCTATCAATTTTTTTCCCCCCCTTATAAATTATATCTACTAAAAGTATCTTTCAAAATTTAGCATATGTCAATAGAGGTCGGAGATAATTTTTTATTCTCTCTCTTTATTTTGATAAAATTATAGTTTCCACTGATCTTCCTTTTATATCCAAAGTTTGTAATAGTAGGAAAAATCCCTATTCTTCTAATCTCAAAGAGATCATCACTGAGGCAGTATGAACCAGAATCGGTAGCTACGGCGTAGGGATATCCTGCATCACTGACTAATTTTTTAACTCTATCATCTAGATCCCCATAGGGGTACGCAAATGAGTTCAGTTTGATATTTAGTTTTTTTTCAGTATTTTCCTTATCCTTAAATACCTCCTCCTTTATCTCACTATCACTAAGTTTAGACAGCCTGGGATGACTTAAGGTATGTCCACCAAATTCAATGAGGTTACTGTCCTTCATCTCCTTTAACATAGGAAGGTCCATCATTCTAAAGGTTTTTTCATCTGTCAGGTCGACATCCCATCTATTGTAGGTCCTGTTAGAAACCAGGTAGATGATAGCTTTGAACCCAAATTCCTTTAGGATAGGGAATGCATAGGTATAGTTATCTATATAGCCATCATCGAAAGTAAGTATAATATATTTTTTTTCAAACCTTTGGTGGATGGGAATCTGAGAGAGATCATCAAAAGTAATAGGAATATAACCTCCATCCTTTAAAATGGTCATATGATCTCTAAACTGATCTATAGTTACATAGGTGCCGTGTTTTCCAGATTCCGTATCTATATCTTTTATCACTCTATGATACATAATCACAGGGATATCATATTTTTTTATCCGTACCCATTCCCTTTGGTATGTTTTTTCCAGGGTATCTACAACCTTATCGATATCAAAGTTTTCCACAATAAAGTCTACTACCTTTGGAGGAGTTTGTTTTAATTCTACACCTCGGTCTATCTCAGATCTGATAAAATTCCAATCAAAATCGTGGGGAGTCCTGTCTCCTACATCTCCAAAATTAGAAGCTAAAGCATCAGATACTATATCTGCATCTATCATCCCAATCTCTTTGGCTTCTCCAATGGCTAAAGTGGGTCTGCCCATGAGTAAACTTTCCATAGCTACCCTCCCGGCTCCTATAACCAGATCGGAGTTGGTCATATATTCATAGACATTGTCTATATATCCTGTGAAATTCACCCTGTCTTTAAATTTATCAAATCTTTCGGGGATATCTTTTCCACCGATGATGTTTACTGTATACCTATCCAAATCGATGGAGTTAGCTAGTAGATTGAAAGTTATATCAGCTTTGGGGCCTGATAACCGACCTATGATGGAGATCACTTTTTTTTGATTCTTAGGGGGAGTTGAAATCTGAAATTTGGTTAAATCTATCCCATTTCTAAGGATTTTAATTGTAGAAGGATCTACATCAAAAGTTTCTATCAAATCTCTTTGGATATTCTCACAGACAGCATATCCACAGCCAATAGGCTGTTTTCTTTTTCTATGTTTAGAAACATGTTGCATCCCATGAACAGTGGTTATAAAGGGAGTTTTTGTGAGCTTGCAGGCGATTTTTGTACTCCAGGCAGAGGAGCGCGAGTGAGCGTGAACTACATCTATCTTATTTTGCTTGATAATTTTTATCAGTTTTATTATCTGATCCAACCTTTGAAATATATTTCTCTTATTGAATGCAAGGGGGATATATTTACCCCTATTTTTTTTTGTCAGTGTATCGGAAACAAAATATAGATCATGTCCACGGTCTATTAATTTTTCTCCTATTTCAACTGCATATACTTCAGCTCCTGTAACTTCTAGCTGAGATAATGCCATCAATATATTCATCAATTTCCTCCTTGAGTTTACTCTGAAATTTTTATTTTATTGCTTTATTATACCATAAATCAATTTTGTAGCTGTGAGGTGATTTTCATATTCTATGGTTAGTTTTTAGTGGCCTTCTTATTTGACGTATTTCGGTTGCAGGGTGTGATTATAAGGGAAAGTTCTTATTAAAAAATTGTATAAAAAAACCCATGAAACAGACACTTTTTTATGGGTGTCCAGTTTCATGGTTACAATTTAATAACTTTGTAATTAGAATTAAAAATGAGAACTTATTTAATTTTGTACGATATTCCTTAAAATACCTATTTTCTCAATTTTACATTCTATAATATCGCCATTACTCAAAAATTTAGGAGGATTGAATGACATTTCAACACCTGAGGGGGTCCCTGTAGATATAATGTCTCCTGCTACGAGAGTTATTCCTTTAGATATATTTGAAATTAAGATATCTATATCAAAAATCAATTTTTTAGTATTCGAATTTTGCCTTATTTCACCATTTACCTTTGAAGAAATATTTAATTTTACTGGGTAATCTATATAGTTTTTATGTACAATACATGGCCCCATAATTGCTGTACCATCTAATCCTTTTCCGATAGTCCATTGTTGATGTTTAATCATTAAATTTCTAGCCGATATATCATTCATTATAGTATATTCAAAGATAGAATCTATAATGGTCGTATAAATTCATATAAAGAGTGTTTAACCTTAAGCAAAAAAATAGGGTATAATTTAAGAAAACAATATG